>DASYUS010000055.1:0-4456 GCA_036000945.1 Allostellaceae bacterium | reverse complement strand
GCCGCCGCTGGCGGGCTTTCGGCTGTTCGGCCACGCGCTCGCGCTCCGCCGGGCCTCAGCCGCGCACAACCCCAAGGCGCGGGATCTCGATCGCCGGGCAGCGGTCCATCACGACGCGCAGCCCCTGCGCCTCGGCGCGGGCGGCGGCGGCGGGGTCAACGACGCCGAGCTGCAGCCACACCACCTTGGCGCCGATCGCGATCGCCTCGTCGACGGCCGCGCCGGCATATTCGCTGCGACGGAAGACGTCGACCATATCGACCGGTTCCGCGATCTCGGCGAGCGAGGCATGGCAGCGCTCGCCGAAGATCGCGACTCCGGCGGCGAACGGGTTGACCGGGATCGCGCGATATCCCTGGCGCTGCAGGTAGCGCATGACGCCATGGCTCGGGCGATGCGGCCGCGGGCTGGCGCCGACCACGGCAATCGTGTGGACGCCGGTCAGGATGTCGCGCAGATAGGCGTCGGGGTAGCTGTCGTGGTTCATACGGCTACTGTGCATCGTAAGTTGCGGGTGAGGGGAAGCGGGCGGCGCTTAAGCGGGCCTTGCAGTGGCGGCGGCGCGCAGGTCGAAGCTTGGGTCGGCGGCCTGGTCGGGGGTGACCTCGCGGCCGGCGGCGAGGAGGCGCCTGGCATGGGCGTGGTCGGCCGGGCGGTTGATCGATTCGACGCCGAGCAGCCCGTCGCCCTTGTAGCAGAACACCGAAAATTCGCCGCTCTCGGCGTCGCCGCGCAGCACCGCCTGGTCGTGCCCGGTGGTCAGCCCGGCGATCTGCAGCCTGAGCTTCCCCTGCTCGCTCCAGAACCACGGCAGCGCCTCATAGGGGTGCGGCTTGCCGACCAGCCGGTCGGCGACGCAGCGCGCGTGGTCGGCGGCGTTCTGCACCGCTTCGAGCCGGGTCCGGCGACCCTCGGCATGCCGGCACGGAAACGCGGCGCAATCGCCGATCGCCGAAATATCGGCGTCGGCGGTCGACAGCTCCGGGTTGACGACGATGCCGTTCGCCACCGCCAGGCCGGCGGCGGCCGCCAGCTCGCCATTCGGCACGACGCCGATGCTGACGAGGACGAGATCGGCCGGCAGCTTTTCGCCGTCGCCGAGCTCGATCGAGTCGACCCGGCCGTCGCGCCCGAGGATCCGCGCGGCTTGCGTGCCAAAGCCGAAGGTGACGCCGGTGCGGCGATGCGCCTCGGCAAAAAAATGCGAAGTCGCGACCGAGACGACGCGGCCCATGACCCGGTCGGTCAGCTCGATGATGTGCACGTTCTTGCCGTGGGCGCGCGCCACCGCGGCGAATTCGAGGCCGATGAACCCGGCGCCGACGATCACGATGTTGTCCGCCGCTGCGAGCCGGTCGCGCAACTCGTCGGTCTCGGCGAGCGTGCGCAGGTAGCACACGCCGTCCAAATCGATGCCGGAGAGCGCCGGCACCCGGTTGCGCGCGCCGGTGGCGAGGACGAGGTGGCTGTAGCCGAGCCGCTCGCCCGAGGCCAGCCGCACCGCCTTGCCGGCCCGGTCGATCTCGCCGACCCTGGTGCCGGGCAGGTAGTCGATGCGGTGCTCGCGGTAGAACGCCTCGGGCCGCATCAACAGCAGGTCGAGGCCGATCTTGCCGTCGAGATAATCCTTCGACAGCGGCGGGCGCTGATAGGGCAGCGCCGGCTCGTCGCCGATCAGCGCGATGCCGCCGTCGAACCCGTGCTGGCGCAGCGAGGCGGCCAATTGAAAGCCGGCATGGCCGGCGCCGACGATGACGATCGGTTGTTGTGCCATTCCGGCCTACCGCATCAAGTCTGCGTCTCCGGCATGGTGACGACCAGCCCGTCCATCTCGGCCGATACCACCAGCTGGCAGCCGAGGCGGCTGTTCGCGAGGCGCGGGCTGGCGGTGCCTTCGAGCATCGCATCCTCATCCGGCTGCATCGGCGGGACCAGCGCCAGCTGGTCGTCACGCACGTAGACATGGCAGGTCGCGCACATGCACGAGCCGCCGCATTCGGCGACGATGCCGTCGACGCCGTGCAAAACGGCGGCCTGCATGACGCTGGTGCCGACGGGCACGTCGAGCGTCGTCTGTTTTCCGTCCGAGCTGATGTACGTCACTCGCGCCATGGTGCTGGGTTGTCCTCGCTCCGGCTTAGGGCGGGCCAGCCTTACGCAATCCGCGGGCCGGGGTCGAGTATTTTCGGCAGCCCGCGGCCAGCTTCAAGGTGTATAGAGATTGCGAGCACGCCAGCGAGGGAGCGCGGAGATGAAAGACGGGTTGCGCGTATTTGACGCAGACACGCATGTTGAGCCGACCGCCGAGGTCATCGACCAATACGTCGATCCCGGTTTCCGGCCGCGCCTTGCCGAATTGGCGCAATACCGCCAGCCGGTCAGGGCCGGCGCTCCCGGCGGGGCACCCGGCCGCCATGTCTACCGCTACGGCCAGATCTCCTACAAGCGCATCCTCGGCGAGGCGGCGCCGCGCGAGACGCACAGCGGCCGCGACACCCAGTGGATGGGGTCGAAGCAGCCCCGCCCCGGCACCCAGGACACCGAAGCGGCAAGCCGGCTGCAGGACATGGACGACGAGGGGACCGACACGCATTTCCTGATCCCCACGTCATGGACCAGCTTTGTCGGCCACGAGGACCCGGCGATCGAGGTCAACATCATCCGCGCCTTCCACCGCCACATGGCGGATTTCAGCGGCAACCACCCCGACCGGCTGCAGAGCATGATCGTCGCCTCGGCGCGCGACGTCGATGCGGCCGTGCAGGAGATCAAGACCTGGGGTACGTCGCGCTGGGCGGTTGCGGTGATGCCGCTGGTCACCAAGGACATCCCGGCCGACCACCCCTCGCTCGATCCGATCTGGAAGGCGGCGGCCGACCACGATCTGCCGATCGCGCATCACAGCTTCACCTGGACGCCGCCCTATTTCCCCGGCGTCTTCGATCTGTGGGACAACATCTTCCTCGGCCGCCTCGCCTCGCACCCGTGGGGGGCAATGCGCTTTATCGCCTCGGTGATCGGCGGCGGCATCATGGACCGCTACCCCAACCTGCGCGTCGGCACGCTGGAATGCGGCTTCGGCTGGCTGCCGTTCTGGGGCAAGCGGATGGACGAGCAATACGCCTATGTCGGCTCGACCCAGGAATTGAAGATGAAGCCGAGCGAATACCTGAAGAGCGGTCGCTATTTCTGCTCGGTCGAGCGCCATGAGGGCAACGATATGTTCGACATGGTGACGCGCTTTCTCGGCGACGATGTCTTGATGTACGCCTCCGACTACCCGCATTCGGAATGCCAGTTCCCGGAGACCGTCAGTAACTTCCTCGCCTGGGAGATGCAGCCCGAGCAGCGGGCGAAGCTGATGGCCGGCAACGCCGACCGTTTCTTCAAGCGGACCTGAGCCCCGCCCACCCCCTCTCCCCATTGGGGGAGGGGGGTGAGGGGGACTCGCAAAGCCCTCACCCGGCCTCCGCTACGCGTCGGCCACCCTCTCCCGCAATGCGGGAGAGGGGCTTTCGCCATATTTGTGGACAGCTCGATGACCACCGACACGTACGAAATATACGCCGTGCGCTATGCCCATCACGAACGGCGGGCGCGGGAGAATTTTTATGGCGGCGACCCGCATGACGGGCCGATGCCGCTCGATTATTTCGTCTGGGCGATCAAGGGCGGAAGCCGCACGTTGATCCTCGACACCGGTTTCGATGCGGCGATGGCGACAAAGCGCGGGCGCGAGTTTCTGCACCCGCCGCGCGAGGGCCTCAAGGCGATCGGCGTCGATCCCGACACGGTCGGCGATGTCATCATCAGCCACATGTATTACGACCACGCCGGCAACAACGACCTGTTCCCGAACGCGACATTTCACCTGCAGGACCGCGAGATGGCGTTCTGCACCGGGCGCTGCATGTGCCACCGCGACGTGCGCCGCTCGTTCGAGGAAAGCGATGTGACGGCAATGGTCGGCCGGGTGTTCCGCGGCCGGGTGCAGTTTCACGACGGCGTGGGCGAGGTCGCACCGGGCATCACCGTGCACCATGTCGGCGGCCACACCGCGGGTCTGCAATTCGCCCGGGTCAAGACGCAGCGCGGCTGGGTCGTCCTCGCCTCCGATGCCTCGCATTTCTACGCCAATTTCGAAGAGATGCGGGCCTATGCCACGGTCTACAACGTCGGCGACATGCTCGAGGGCTTCGCCACCCTAAAGCGCCTGGCGACCTCGCCGCAGCATGTCATCCCCGGCCACGACCCGCTGGTGATGCGCCGCTACCCGGCGGCAAAGCCGGGGCTCGAAGGGATCGCGGTCAGGCTCGACGTCGAGCCGCAGGCGTAGACAAGGTTACGCCCGGAAGACCAGCAGCCAGTCGCTGCCGACCCTTGCGCTGGTGAGCTGCGCTGCGGTCGTGGCGTGTACGTTGCCGTGCAGGTCGAGGTAGCGCGGCGGCCCGTAGAT
>DASYUS010000054.1:0-5181 GCA_036000945.1 Allostellaceae bacterium | reverse complement strand
GAATACCTGAAGGCGATGTACCGGGTATTCGCCGAAAAGGGCATCGAGTTTGCGGTCGGCGCGCTGACGCTGCAATCCGCGCCCGCCCGGGGCGCCGCCGGGGAAGATGCCGCGGCGGCGCCGGTGCTCGCCGAAGCGGCGCCGCTGCCGAGCCGCGTCGCCTAGACACTCCCTGGAGAGGTCACATGCAGGTCGGCGTTTTCTATTTCCCGGTCGATTACGGCATCAACATCGCCGAGCTGGCGGTCGCCCTTGAAGAGCGCGGCTTCGAATCGCTGTTTGTGCCGGAGCACACGCATATTCCATTGAGCCGCAAGAGCCCGTTTCCCGGCGGCGGCGCGCTGCCGCTGCGCTATTCACACACGCACGACCCGTTTGTCGCGCTGTCCTTCGCCGCGGCAGCGACCAAAAAACTGATCCTCGGCACCGGCATCTGCCTCATTCCCGAGCACGACCCGATCGTCACCGCGAAATCGGTTGCCAGCCTCGACCAGCTGTCGGGCGGCCGGTTCGTCTTCGGCATCGGTGGCGGCTGGAACGTCGAGGAGATGGAAAACCACGGCGCCCGCTACAACACCCGCTTCAAGCTGATGCGCGAACGCATCCTGGCGATGAAGGCGCTGTGGACCGAGGAAGCGGCCGAATACCACGGCGAGATGGTCGATTTCGACAAGGTCTGGTCATTCCCGAAGCCGGCGCAGAAGCCGCACCCGCCGATCATCCTCGGCGGCGAGACTGATTACACGCTGCGCCGCGTCGTCGAATATTGCGACGGTTGGTTCCCGCGCCCCGGCCGCGGCTTCGAGATCAGGGAGCAGCTCGACCGCTTGCGGCGGATGGCCGAGACCGCCGGGCGCGATCCGCGGACGCTCTCGACCTCGGTGTTCCGCGCGCCGGCCGACAAGGCTGCACTCAAGGAATACGCGGCGGCCGGGATCGACCGCGCGGTGCTCGAGATCCCCGACCGCAGCCGCGACGAGATCCTGCGCGTCCTCGACGAGTATGTGCCGCTGCTCGCCTGATTGGCATGGGTTGGCAAACCATGGGGACGGATGCCGATGGCCGCCGACGCACCCGATGAGGTGAGCGTGCGCGCCGCGCCCGAGCGCTGGCTCGAAGGGGTTCTGTTCAGCTCGCGCTGGCTGATGGCCCCGTTCTATCTCGGGCTCGTCCTGGCGCTGGCGGCAATGCTCTATGTTTTTGTCGTCGAGCTTGTGACCGAACTTTCGCACATCACGACGCTGAACCCCGAAGGCGCCATCCTGATGGGGTTATCGCTGATCGATTTGTCGCTCGCCGGCAATCTGATCCTGATCGTCGTCTTTTCCGGCTACGAGAATTTTGTCTCGAAGATCGATATCGGCGGCCACGAGGACCGGCCCGCCTGGATGGGCACCGTCGATTTCTCGGGCCTCAAGTTGAAGCTCGTGGCGTCGATTGTCGCGATCTCGGCGATCTCGCTGCTGCGCAGTTTCATGAAGATCGGCGAGGGGGCGATCGACGAGGTCGACCTGAAATGGCGGGTGATCATCCACCTGACGTTTGTCACCTCCGGCGTCCTCTTGGCGTTGATGGATCTCCTGTCGTCGCGCTCGACAAAGCACTAGCCGACGTGGACGGAGCGTTGGCGAGCCGCTAGAAAGATCCGACCGGCTCAGGGAGGCACCGATGCGGCTCAGCATTTTGGACGATTATCAGGGCGTCGCGCTCGACATGGCGGATTGGTCGGCGGTGCGCGACCGCGGCGTCGAGATCGCCGTCGAGCGCTTTCCCTTCGCCGACGAGGACGATGTCGTGCGCTCGCTCGCCGATTCCGAAATCGTCGCCGCGATGCGCGAGCGCACCGCTTTCCCGAAGCGCGTCGTCGACCGGCTGCCGAAGCTGAAGCTCCTCATCACCACCGGCATGCGCAACGCCTCGTTCGACATGGGGGCGCTGAAGGAGCGCGGCGTCATCGTCTGCGGCACCGGCGGTCCCGGCGGCGGCAACGAAGACACCGCCGAACTCGCCTGGGGCCTCATCCTCGGCGCCGCCCGCCGCATCGCCGAGGACCACGCGTTCATGCGCCAGGGCGGCTGGCAGACCCGCGTCGGCCATCGCGTCGCCGGCAAGACGATCGGCCTGCTCGGCCTCGGCCGGCTCGGCAGCGCCGTTGCCCGCGTCGGGCTCGCCTTCGGTATGAAGGCGATCGCCTGGAGCCAGAACCTGACCGCCGAGAGCGCTGCCCAGAAGGGCGTCGAGCGGGTCGAGAAGGACGAATTGTTCCGCCGCTCCGATATCCTCTCGGTGCATCTGGTGCTAAGCGACCGCAGCCGAGGCCTCGTCGGGGCACGCGAGATCGGGCTGATGAAACCGAGCGCAATCCTCGTCAACACCTCGCGCGGGCCGATCTGCGACACCACCGCGGTAATCGAGGCATTGAAAGCCGGCCGCCTCGCCTACGCCGGGTTCGATGTCTACGACAAGGAGCCGCTGCCGATCGACCATCCGCTGCGCGCGGCGCCGAACGTCATTCTGACGCCGCATATCGGCTACGTCACCGACGAGAACTATCGCAGCTCCTACCCGCAGATCGTCGAGAACATCACCGGCTTCCTCGACGGCAAGCCGGTCCGGGTGATCTGAGGCGCCATCGGTGCCATGAGCGATGCGGCGCCGCTGATCCGCCCGTCGCGCGACGATGACGTTGCCGCGATCGCGGCGATCTACGGCCATCACGTGCTGCACGGCGTGGCCTCGTTCGAGGAGGTCTCTCCTGCCGTCGAGGAGATCGCCCGGCGGCGCGGCGCGATCGTGGCGCAAAGCCTACCCTATCTCGTCGCCGAGCGCGGCGGCCGGGTGATCGGTTATTGCTACGCCGGCCCGTTCCGGCCCCGTACCGGCTATCGCTTCACGCTCGAAGACTCGATCTATGTCGACGCCGCCGAGGTCGGCCGCGGGGTCGGCCGGGCACTGATGCAGCCGCTCTTGGCGCGCTGCGCCGAGCTCCGCTACCGGCAGATCGTCGCGGTGATCGGCGGCCGCGAAACGGTCGCCTCGATCCGGCTGCACGAGACCTTCGGCTTTGTCCATGCCGGAGTGCTGCCGGCGGTCGGTTTCAAATTCGGCCGTTGGATCGATATCATCCTGATGCAGCGTGCGCTCGGCCCGGGCGCCGACACCCTGCCGGGCTAGGTCGGAAGGAGGCGGATATGACAGAAGCGTTTGGCGATCCCGGCGCCATCAACGGGTATCACGCGCATGTCTATTACGCGCCCGAGACCAAAGCCGTGGCGGCGCAGGTCCGCGAAGGGATCGCCATTTCCTTTCCCGCCGCGATCCTCGGGCGCTGGCACGACGAGGCGGTCGGGCCGCATACCGTGTCGATGTACCAGGTGGCGTTCGGGGTCGAGGATTTCCCGCGGCTGGTGCCGTGGCTGATGCTAAATCACGCCGGACTCGACGTGCTGATCCACCCACAGACCGGTGATTCCTACGAGGATCACACCGCCAACGCGCTGTGGCTCGGCGACAGGCTGCCGCTCAAGCTCGACCGGCTGCGGCGCCGCACGGAAGGTTGAGCCATCGCGACCGCTACTCTCCGCCTCGCCGGCAGGATCGCGCTCGTCACCGGCGCCTCGCGCGGCATTGGTGCGGCCGTCGCCGTGCGCTTAGCCGAAGAGGGGGCGCACCTCGTGCTGGCAGCGCGCACCGTCGGCGGCCTCGAAGAGGTCGACGACCGGGTCCGCGCCGTCGGCAGCAGCGCCACGCTGGTGCCGTTCGATCTGTGCGACTTCGCCAAGATCGACGAGCTCGCCGCCACGCTCTACGAGCGTTACGGCTGGCTCGACATCCTCGTCGGCAACGCTGCCGAGTTCGGCGTCTTTTCGCCGCTCGGCCACATCGATCCCAAACTGTGGCACGAGGTCCTCGATATCGACCTGACCGCCAACTGGCGGCTGATCCGGGCGATGGACCCGCTGTTGCGCGCCGCCTCGGCCGGGCGCGCCGTGTTCCTTACCAGCCGCCTCGCGCGCGATGCCCCGCCCTATTACGGCCCCTACGCCGTCGCCAAGGCCGGGCTCGAAACCCTGGTGCGGATCTACGCCGGCGAGGTTGCGCGCACGAGGGTGCGCGCCAATCTGTTCGACCCCGGCGTCGTGCGCACCCGGTTGCGCGCCCGGATCTTTCCGGGCGAGGACCCAGCGGCCCTTCCGCCACCCGAAAGCGTCGCCGACGCCATCCTCAGCCTCGCGCTGCCGGAATGCACGCGAAACGGCGAGATCGTCACGGTTGCACCCCAAGCCCCTCGCCCTGACCCTCTCCCCGCGCGCCGGGAGAAGGAACCCGGTTGAACTGTTGGTGCAGCTATCCTTCCTCTCCCCGCTTGCGGGGAGAGGGCCGGGGTAACGAGGAGGCGACTGCTAGTCTTGTTCTAAGACTAAGACTGAACCGGCGTCTTAAAGCGGGTTGGGGCCGAGGATTTCCCAGTGGTAGCGATCGGCAAGCGCCTCGGTTTCCTCGGCGTTTTGCGGCCGGTGCTGCAGGAGTTCTTCGATGTAGCCGCCGGCAGCGGCCGGGGTGTAAAGAAATACCACGCGGGCTGTGTCGCTGCCGCTGTTCTTCCAAGCGTGCGGAATGTTGCGTGGCATGAAGGCGCAGGTGCCGGGACCGCCGACGCTGGTCTCGTCACCGATCCGAAAGGTGATCTCACCGGCGACGACCCAGGCGACCTCGTCGCTGTCGCGGTGCAGGTGGTAGAGGCTCTTGGTGCCGGCCGGCAATGTCTCCTCAAACAGCATGACGCTGTCGCCCGTCTCCTTGCCGACCAGCTTCAGGTCGAAAAAGCGACCGGGCGACGCGCCGTCGAGATGCTTGCCGCCGCCAGCCGGTATGACGATCCCCGTTGCGGTCATTGCGAATTCCTCCTGTGTTCAGAGCCGAAGAATACGCCCCGCGTGCTCGCCCCGCCAGCAACGTCGCCATTACAGCTGGGGGCAAATGATCATGACGATCATCGCCGTAGGATCGCCTACCTGCTGCTGCGACTGGTGGCCGCCAGCCCCCTCCCCCAACCAGCAGAGTTCTGCTATGCCTGATTTTCCCCGGACAACCCTGCGCAGCGGAGCGGGGGGTCGGAGCGAGGGGCAATAGAGCCACGAGATCGCGATGCGAAAAATTGCATTGAACGGGCGTCCTTAC
>DASYUS010000053.1:0-4526 GCA_036000945.1 Allostellaceae bacterium | reverse complement strand
TCGAAGGACGCTCGGCGGCAATGCAACTTGAATGTGAAGCGGTCTTGACGCCCTTGGGCGACGCGCTCAGGCTCCGCGCGCGATTCGACAGCAAGAGAGGCCGGGATGACCAAAGAGCCCCTGCCGTTTGCCCGGCCCCGTCCGGGCACCCAGCCGCCCGATCTCTATCCCGACTATGCCAGTACGGTGAAGCGGGCGCCGCAGCGCAGGCCGATCCGCTTCGAGCACACGCTGTCGGAGGTGACCGGCCCGGTCTTTGCCGACCGCTGGGCTGGGCCCGATGCAACCGATCTGACGCGCCAGCACAAGGGCGCGCCGCTCGGAGAGCGCATCATCGTCGCCGGGCATGTGCTCGACGAGGACGGGAGGCCGGTGCCGGGCACGCTGCTCGAACTGTGGCAATGCAACGCCGCCGGCCGCTACCACCACCCGGTCGACCAGCACGACGCGCCGCTCGACCCCAACTTCACCGGCGCCGGCCAGGTCGTGACCGGCGCCGACGGCGGCTACCGCTTCCTCACGATCAAACCCGGCGCCTATCCCTGGCGCAACACGCCGAACGCGTGGCGCCCGGCACATATCCATTTCGGCGTGTTCGGCCGCGGCTTTGTCACCAGGCTGGTGACACAGATGTATTTTCCCGGCGATCCGCTCCTGGCCTACGACCCGATCTACCAGAGCACGACGGATAGCGAGGCGCGGGAGCGGCTGATCTCGCAATATGACCCTGAGCTGAGCGAGGCCGAATGGGCGCTCGGCTACCGTTTCGACCTGGTGCTGCGCGGCCGCGCCGCCACCCCGGCCGATCCCTCCTGAGGCGGGGCGGGCAATGACAGACAAGTTGGTCCCAACCCCGTCGCAGACGGTCGGGCCGTTCTTTCATCTCGGGATGGACCGGGCCGAATGGAACGACCTGACGCGCAGCAATCCTTCAGGCGAGCAGATCGCGATCGAAGGCCGCGTTATCGACGGCGACGGCATGCCGGTGCCGGACGCCATCATCGAGCTGTGGCAGGCCAACGCCGCCGGCCGCTACAACCATCCCGACGACCATCAGGACGACAAGCCGCTCGACCCCAATTTCCGCGGCTTCGGCCGGGTCGCGACCGATGGCGCGGGCTATTTCCGCATCGTCACAATCAAGCCCGGCCCGGTGCCGGGCCGCGGCAATGCGCTGCAGGCGCCGCACATCTGCGTCGCGGTGTTCGCGCGCGGCCTCTTGAAGCATCTCTTCACCCGGATCTACTTCGCCGACGCGGTGGAGAATGCCGGCGACCCGCTCTTGTCGTCGATCGACGACGAAAGGGCGCGCCGCAGCCTCCTGGCGCACCGCGAGCCGGGAGCCAGCCCCGCCCCTTATCGTTTCGACATCGTGCTTCAGGGCGAGGGCGAAACCGCCTTCCTCGACATCTGAACCGCCGCCCTCCCCCATCGAGGAGGAGGGAGTTGCGCGCCAAATGCGATCGTCCTGCGGTGCCGGCAGCCGGCGCTTGCGGTGGCGGCGATCTCGCGTCAGCATCCGATAGGCGCTGCAATTGCGCCGGAAAACACGCGGAGGGGGAAATGCTCGGATTGCGCCTCGCCGGCCTTCTGGCGACATCTACGATCGGCCTCGCGCTCGCCTCGGGCGCCGCCTTCGCACAGATCATGATCGTCGGCAACGACGAGAAGCCCGGCTGGGACGACAAGGGCAAGCCGATCCTGCGCCCGCCCGGCCGCGACACGCTGTCGATCGTCGACATGTCGAAACCGGACGCATTGCGCATCATCGCGACGATCCCATTGGCCAACTCGATCGTCGGGCCGCCGACCAATCTGGCGGTGAGCCCGTCGCGCGACATCGCGCTCGTCGCCAATTCGGTCGTCCCGTCGAGCGACGCGCCGGATTACAAGCTGGTCTCCGACGACAAGGTGTTTGTCATCGACCTGAAGGCGAGCCCGCCCGCCGTTGCGGGTACGGTCACCGTCGGCAAGCGGCCCTCCGGCATGGCGATTTCACCGGACGGCAAGCTCGCGCTGGTCACCAACCGCGATGACGCCACGGTCTCGGTGCTGGCGATTGCCGGCAAGGAGATCAAGGTCACCGACACCGTCAGCGTCGGGGCCGCCGCCGACCAGGTGACGCATGTCGCGATCGCTCCCGACGGCAAGCGGGTGCTGGTGGCAAAATCGGGCGCCAACAAGATCGCCTTGATGTCGCTCGCCGACGGCAAGCTGACCTACGACAAGCGCGACCTTCCGGTCGGCATTTTTCCTTATAACGTCGGCATAACGCCGAACGGCAACATCGCCATCACCGCCGATAACGGGGCGGGCGGCGCTTCCGACGGCAACATCGACACCGTCAGCGTCATTGACCTCGAAGCGAACCCGGTGCGGGTGATCGATCGGGTCGTCGTCGGCGATGCACCGGAAGGCTTCGCGATCAGCCCGAAAGGCGACCTCGCGGTCGCGATCCTGCTGCAAGGCTCGAACCAGACCAAAGACACCTGGTTCTATCATCCCGGCGGCGCCGTCGTGGCGCTAAAGATCGACGGCAAGAAGGTCACCAAGGTCGGCGAGGTGCAAGTCGGCGGCCTCCCCGAGGGTGTCGTGTTCAGTCCCAATGGCGATTACCTCTATGTCGGCAACTTCATGAACGAGGACATATCGGTATTGAAGGTCGACGGCGACAAGTTGACCGATAAGGGTCGTTTCAAGCTGCCGGGCCATCCCGCGTCGATGCGCGGCGGCCCACAATAAATGGCTGAATAAAGGCAGTATTCCCTTCGCTCTACAACTTTAGGGTGCGGTGAGGAACACTGGGGCCGCGGGATTGTTTGGGGTGACGACACGGCGTTCCCGTGTCTCACCAATGGAGGATCCCGATGAAGCTTCCCTCGACCGCAGCTGTTGCGCTGCTCCTGGCCGCCGGTGCAGCCGGCGGCGCACTGGCGCAGGGCACGACAACCTCGCCGGCGGCACCCGCGCCGGCCGCAACCAATGCAGCCAGCGCCGGCGCCAGCGAGACGCAGCCCGCCGGCCAGGAGCAGCCCAGCAGCGCGGCCGGGGCGGCCGCCGGCCAGACGGCTCCCGCCCCGATGCGACAGGGCTCCAACGCACAGCCGCCGTCAAACGCGCCGACCACCCAGCCGGCGGCCGCCGTCGATCCGCAGGTGCAGCAGGTGCAGCAGCAATTGCGCGCGGCCGGCCTCTATAACGGGCCGGAAGACGGGCTGATTGATCCCGACACGAGGATGGGGATCGCGCGCTTCCAGCAGCAGCACGGGCTGAAGAGAACGGGGACCCTCGATCAGGCGACCCTCGCGCGACTGCTGAGCAATCAGACGAGCGGTTTCGGGTCGAGCGAACCGGCCGCCTCCCCGGCGGCGCCGACACCGGGCGACAAGGGCGCAGCCGCCCCCGACAGCGCCGGCGGCAGCAGCGGTGGCAGCGCGCTGGTCCCGCCGCGCTGAGCCAGGGCATCTGTGCGCCGGTGCCGGTCAGCCCCCGGCCGGCATCGGCGGTGCCCGCATGCGCAGGCAGGCCCGCGCGGCGGCGTCGATGATCGCCTCGGCATCGAGGCCGTAGACGCGGTAGAGGTCGGGGATGTCGCCGGACTGGCCGAAATGGTCGACGCCGAGCGGCACCGCGACGCCGCGCGCCACGCCGGCGAGCCAGGACAGCGTCGCCGGGTGACCATCGCAGACGGTGACGAGGGCGGCGCCTGGGCGCAGCGGCGCCAGCAGCCGCTCGGCCGCGCTCGGCGTGCCGTTCGCCATCGCTTGGCGCCAATCGCGGTGCAGCCGGCCGGGCGAGGTGATGGCCAGCAGCCCGGCGCCGGGCAGGTCCTCGGCGATTGCCGCGTGGGCGGCGATCGCCTCGGGCGCAACGGCGCCGCAATAGGCAATCGCCAGCTCAGCGCCGGGCCCCGGTTCGCGCAGCCAATAGGCGCCGGCGACGATTGCCTCGGCGAGCCCGGCGTCGAGTGAGCGCTCGGGCTGCTCGACGGGGCGCGTCGACAGCCGGAAATACACCGACTCGCCGTCCTCCCGTTGGATCTCCGCCAGCGCCCAGCGCATGAGCACGGCCAACTCGTCGGCAAAGGCCGGCTCGTAGGCGACGAGGCCCGGCTGGCCGAGGCCGATCAGCGGCTCGACCACCGATTGGTGCGCGCCGCCCTCGGGCGCCAGCGTGATGCCGGACGGGGTCGCCACAAGGATGAAGCGGGCATCCTGGTAGAGTGCGTAGTTGAGCGCATCAAGCCCGCGCTTGATGAACGGGTCGTAGAGCGTGCCGATCGGCAAGAGGCGGGCGCCGAACATCGGTCCCGCCAGGCCGAGCGCGGCCAGCAACAGGAACAGGTTGCTCTCGGCGATGCCCAATTCGATGTGCTGGCCCTGCGGCCCCATCGCCCAGCGCTGCGCCGAGACGACCTGCTCCTCGCGAAAGATGTCGGCGCGCTCGGCGCGGTCGAAGATGCCGCGGCGGTTGACCCAGGCCCCGAGATTGGTCGACACCGTCACGTCGGGTGAGGTCGTGACGAT
>DASYUS010000052.1:0-7028 GCA_036000945.1 Allostellaceae bacterium | reverse complement strand
GGTTCAACCTGCTGCGCGACACGGTCTCACACCGCATCCTCGCCGCCTACCGGATCGGCGAGAAGCCGGCGGAACGCGCGCCCCCGCCATGACCCAGCCGTTCCGCCTGCCGGCCGGCGGGATGATCGACCGCAGCCGGCTTTTCAACTTCCGGTTTGACGGCCGCTCCTTTGAGGGCCATCCCGGCGACACGCTGGCGTCGGCGCTGCTCGCCAACGGCGTCCAGCTGGTCGCGCGCAGCTTAAAGTATCACCGCCCGCGCGGCATCTTCTCGGCCGGGGTGGAGGAGCCGTCGGTGCTGGTACAGCTCGAAGCCGGCGCCGACGCCGAACCCAACCGCCGGCCGACCGAGGTGGCGCTCTATGACGGATTGCAGGCGACTAGCCAGCACGCCTGGCCGAGCCTCGGCGCCGATCTCGGCGCGCTTGTCGGGCTTGTCGCGCCGCTGCTGCCGGCCGGCTTCTACTACAAGACCTTCATGCGGCCGCGGACGCTGTGGGCGGCGCTGTGGGAGCCGGTGCTACGCCGTATGGCAGGCCTCGGCGGTGCACCGGCGCGGGCCGATCTGGCGCGCTACGACAAGCGGTATGCGCATTGCGACGTGCTGGTGGTTGGCGGCGGACCGGCCGGGCTCGCCGCAGCGCTCGCGGCCGGCCGCAGCGGCGCCCGGGTGATCCTTGCCGACAGCGACAGGGTGTTTGGCGGCGCGCTGTTGCGCCGCCGGTGCCGGATCGGCGACGGCACTGGCCTCGACTGGGCGGCCGGGGTGGCCACCGAGCTGGCATCGCTGCCCGAGGTTCGGCTCCTGCCCGACACGACCGTGCTCGGCCACTACGACGGCAATTACCTCATTGCGGCCGAACGCGTCGGCGAGCGGCTCGGTCCCGACGCACCCGCCTCCCTGCCGCGCCAGCGGCTCTGGCACATCCGCGCTCGGCGGGTCGTGCTCGCTACGGGGGCTCTGGAGCGCCCGCTGGTGTTTCCCGGTAACGACCGACCCGGCATCATGCTCGCCGGTGCGGTCGAGAGTTATCTCCAGCGCTACGCCGTAATGCCCGGAAGCCGCGCGGTGCTGTTCACCGACAACGATAATGCCTATGCCGCCGCCGCGGCGCTGGCCGGCGCCGGCGTCGCGGTCGCCGCGATTGTCGACCCTCGGTCCGATCCTGGTGCCGCCGCGCGCGGCCGCATCGCCGGCGTGCCGCTCTATTCGAGCCATCAGGTGGCGGCGACCGCGGGCCGTACACGGCTGCGCCGGGTGTGGTTGCGGCCCCTCGGCGCCGAGAGGCGCGGCGCGGTGGTCGATTGCGACCTGCTCGCGGTTTCCGGCGGCTGGAACCCGACGCTGCATCTTTTTGCCCAGGCCCAGGGCCGGCTGCGCTTCGACGAGCGGCTGTCGGCCTTTGTGCCGGACGGAGGCGATGTCGCGGTCGAATGCGTCGGCGCGGCGCGGGGCAGCTTTGCGCTGCACCAATGTCTCGCCGAGGGCGCCGCCGCCGGCGCCCGCGCCGCCGCGCTCTGCGGCTTCGGCAACGGCGATCTACCGGAGCTGCCCGACGTCGAGGACGACGAGGAAGCCGCGCCGGCGCCCCTCCTGCCGCCGCCGTCGGGGAAAGGAGCGCGGCGCGCCTTTGTCGATCTTCACAACGATGTGACGGTCGCCGACCTCGCGCTCGCCACGCGCGAGGGCTATGCCGCGATCGAGCACGTCAAGCGCTACACCACGCTCGGCATGGGCACCGACCAGGGCAAGACCGGCAACCTCGCCGGCCTTGGGCTCGTCGCGGCGCTGACCGGCAGCGGCCTTGCGGCGGTCGCCCCGACCACCTTTCGCCCGCCTTACGTGCCGGTCGCCTACGGCCTACTCGCCGGGCGCGAGCGCGGCGCGCTCGCCGACCCGGTCCGGCTGACGCCGATGCACGACTGGCACGCCGCCGCCGGCGCGGTTTTCGAGGATGTCGGGCAGTGGAAGCGGCCGCGCTATTACCCGCGCGCCGGAGAGGGCATGGCGGCGGCGGTTGCGCGCGAATGCCTGGCGGCGCGCGACGGGGTGGCTCTGTTCGACGCCTCGACGCTCGGCAAGATCGAGGTCAGCGGGCGCGATGCCGGGCGGTTTCTCGACCGGATCTACATCAACCGCTGGCAGAACCTGGCGATCGGCCATTGCCGCTACGGCATCATGTGCCGCGACGACGGCATGGTGTTTGACGACGGGGTCGGCACCCGCCTTGGCCCCGACCGCTTTTTCCTGACGACGACGACCGGCAATGCCGGCGCCGTCCTCGACTGGCTCGAGGAATGGCACCAGACCGAGTGGCCCGAACTCGAGGTGTTCTGCCTCTCGCTGACCGAGGAATGGGCGAACGCGACGCTGGTCGGGCCGCGGGCGCGCGAGGTGCTGAGCACGCTGGCGCCGCGCCTTGCGCTGGCGCCGGCCGCGTTCCCGTTCATGCAGATGCGCGAGGCCGAGGTCGCCGGTATTCCGGCACACATCTTCCGGGTCAGCTTCTCGGGCGAATTGAGCTACGAGATCAACGTCCCGGCCGACTATGGCCTCGCGCTGTGGGAGCGTCTCGTTACCGCCGGCGCGCCCTGGGGCATCACCTCCTACGGTACCGAGGCGATGCACGTCATGCGCGCCGAGAAGGGCTACGTCGTTGTCGGCCAGGAGACCGACGGCTCGGTCACCCCGCTCGACCTCGGGCTCGGCCGGCTGGTCGCGCGCGACGATCCAGCCCGCGATTTTCTCGGCCGCCGCTCGCTCTCGCGCAGCGACACCGCGCGCCCCGACCGCAAGCAGCTGGTCGGCCTCCTGCCCGACAACCCCGAGGAGATCCTGCCCGAAGGCGCCCAGCTCGTCGCCGGTCTGGGGGCAACCCCGCCGGTTACAATGGTCGGCCACGTGACCTCGAGCTATTTCGGCGCCCGGCTCGGCCGCAGCTTCGCGCTGGCACTGGTCGAAGGCGGTCGCGCCCGCCACGGCAACCCGGTCTGGGCGCCGCTCCCCGATCGCATCGTCGCGGCCCATATTTGCCCGCCGGTTTTCTACGACATCGATGGGCGCCGGCGCGATGGCTGAGGGGCGCCGATCGCCGCTCGACGGGGTGCTGCCCTGGTCGCTGCCCGACGGCACGGTGGCGCTGTCGGAGCTGCGCTTTGCCGAGCAGATCGGGGTGCGCGTCCGGCCGCCGGTGGCGGCCTACCTCGCCGGCGTGCCCCTGCCCTTGGAGCCGAACCGGGTGGCGAGCATGCGGACGCTGCGCACGCTGTGGCTCGGTCCCGACGAATGGCTGGTCACCTCACCCGAAGGCATGGCGCCCGACCTGGTCGGCCGCGTCACCCGAGCGCTCGCCGGCCGGCCGGCGATGGTAACAGACCTGTCGTCGAGCCGTGCGATCATCGAGATCGCCGGCCCGCGGGCCCGCACCCTTCTCGAAAAGGGCTGTGGCCTCGATCTCCACCCGCGCGCCTTCGGACCGGGTTGTTGCGCGCAGACGCTGTTCGCCCGCCTCCCACTCATTCTCGATCAGCTGAGCGCCGCGCCCTCCTACCGGCTCTTCGTGCGCCGCTCTGCCGCGCGCTGGCTCGCCGACTGGCTGATCGACGCTGCCGAGGAGTTTCGCGCCGCGACCTGACGGCACCCTCGCCCACATTGGTAAGCTGGCTTATAGGTTCCTTGCCTTACGATCCGCAACCCTGCGATGCTGGATCGCTGCTTGCTGGCCGGCGAGGCGGCGGGCTAGGCTGAACGGCGTTCATAAAGTGAGGTGACGGCGATGGCGGGGTGGAGCGAACACGATATTGAGCTCGGCGAGGTCAAGCTCCATTTCCGGCGCGCCGGCAGCGGCCGTCCGGTGCTCGTCCTCCATCATGATATCGGCACCCCGGACGAATTGCTGTTCTACGACGCGCTGGCCGACAGGTTCGACGTGATCGTGCCGCGTCATCCCGGTTTCGGCGTCCCGGAGCGGCCGCAGTGGATGCGCCATCCGCGCGACATCGCCGCACTCTACCAATGGCTCCTGGCCGATCGCGGGATCGAGCGCGCGAGCCTTGTCGGGCTCGGCTTCGGCGGCTGGGTCGCGGCCGAGATGGCGGCGCTGGCGCCGCGCGATTTCCACCGTCTCGTGCTGGTCGGCGCGATGGGGGTGAAGCCGCCCGAGGGCGACATCCTCGACCAGGCGATCGTCAGCTATATCGACTATGCCCGCGCCGGTTTTCACGACCAGGCGGCGTTCGCGCGGATCTTCGGCGACGTGTCGACCGACCAGCTGGTTGCCTGGGATTTGTGCCGCGAGATGAGCTTCCGCATCGCCTGGAAGCCCTACATGTATAGCCAGACCCTGCCGCATCTCTTGGGCGGGGTGCGCGCCCCGGCCCTCGTTGTGTGGGGCGACGACGACAAGATCGTGCCGAAGAGCGCCGGTGAGCTGTACGCTCGATCGCTGCGCCAGGCGCGTCTGGAGATCGTGCGCGATGCCGGGCATTGCGTCGACATGGAACAGCCCGACGCGCTCGCCCGCCTCGTCACCCCGTTCATTGAGCAGAACTGAGGGCAACCTTTCTCATCATCGTCACCCCGCGCAAGCGGGGGTCCAGCGCAAGCAACGGAGCCTGGATTCCCGCTTTCGCGGGAATGACAAGTAAATGGGGAGAACACCATGCATTTGATGTATTTTACCGAACAGCCGATGTCGGCCTATCCCTCGGATATCGGGCTGGCCATCGGCCACACCGCGCTGATGTTCTCGAATAAGTATTTCGATCCGGTCGCCGGTAGCCGGCTCTACAACGAATACCTCGAACATTACATCATGGTCGATGAGCTAGGCTTTGACGGCATCATGCTGAACGAGCACCACAACGCGCCGTTCTGCATGCAGGCGAAGGCCAACATCTTTGCCGCCATCCTCGCCGCGGTGACGAAGCACGTGAAGATTGTCATGCTCGGCAACCCGCTGCCGTTGGCCGAGAACCCGGTCCGGCTCGCCGAGGAATTGTCGATGATCGACATGATCTCGAAAGGCCGCCTCGTCTCTGGCTTTGTCCGCGGCGGCGGCCAGGAGCAGCTCGCCGCCGGCGTCAACCCGGCCTTCAACCGCGACCGCTTCCAGGAGGCGCACGATCTGATCGTCGCCGCCTGGACGCGCGAGGGCCCGTTCCGCTGGGAGGGCGCCCACTACCAGCACCGCGTCGTCAACCCCTGGGCGGTGCCGCTGCAGAAGCCTTATCCACGCGTGTGGATCCCCGGCGTCATCAGCCCGGAGACGATCGTCTGGGCGGCACAGGAGGGCTATCCCTACATCGCGCTCAACACGCCGATCGACCGCACCAAGCAGATCTGGCAGATCTACGACCAGCATGCGGCCGAAGCCGGTTTCCAGGGCGGCCCCGCCTATCACGGCCTCCTGAAGCAGATCCACGTGGCCGAGACCGAGGAGAAGGCGATCAAGAACGCCGCCCAGTTCCGCTGGATGCAGGGCGAGTTCACCGGCCTTGCGCACCCGGTATGGTCGACGCCGTCGGGTTACGGCAGCCCGGCCAACCGCCGCGCCTTTGTCGAGTTTGCCTCGGGCGTGTCGAAAAACCCGCGCTACCGCCCGGACCTCGAAAAGCAGATGGAAGAGCTGATGATCATCGCCGGCACGCCGAAACAGGTGATCGCCAAGCTGCGCATCCTTCTGGAGGAGACGCGGCCCGGCATCCTCGGCATGTGGGGCAATGACGGCACCGTGACGCACGAGGACGCCAAGACCTGCATCCGGCTGACGGGCGAGGAGGTGTTGCCGGCGGTGCGCGAGATGGCGAAGGAATTCGACCTGAAGAGCCCGTTCGAGACCAACGATCCGGTCAGCATCGAATACATGCCGGGCCGCAAGGAGGCGGTGCGGGCGGCGGCGGAGTAGGATAGGCACACCAAATTGTCATACCGGCGAAAGCCGGTATCCACGATGCCGCAGCATGAGCGGTTGATCGGTGGATCCCGGCCTGCGCCGGGATGACAAACCGACGAGGAGGACGCCATGCATGTCATGTATTTCACCGAGCAGCCGATGTCGGCCTACCCGGCCGATATTGGGCTCGAAGTCGGCCACACTGCGCTGATGTTTTCGAACAAATACTTCGACCCGGTGGCCGGCAGCCGGCTCTACAACGAATATCTCGAACAGTACATCTACGCTGAGGAGATGGGCGTCGAAGGCTTCATGCTGAACGAGCACCACAACGCGCCGTTCTGCATGCAGGCGAAATGCAACATCTTCGCCGCGATCCTCGCCGCGGTGACCAAGAAGGCGAAGATCGTCCTGCTCGGCAACCCGCTGCCGCTCGCCGAGAACCCCGTGCGCCTCGCCGAAGAACTGGCGATGATCGACATGATTTCGAAGGGCCGCCTGGTCTCCGGCTTTGTTCGTGGCGGCGGCCAGGAGCAGCTGGCCAACGGCGTCAACCCGGCCTTCAACCGCGAGCGCTTCGAGGAAGCGCACGATTTGGTGGTCGCAGCGTGGAGCCGTACCGGGCCGTTCCGCTGGGAGGGCACGCACTACCAGCAGCGCGTCGTCAACCCGTGGGCGGTGCCGTTGCAGAAGCCCTACCCGCGCGTCTGGATCCCCGGCGTGTTGAGCCAGGAGACGATCATCTGGGCGGCGAAGCAGCGCTATCCGTACATCGCGCTCAACACCTCGATCGAGGCCACCAAGAAGATCTGGGAGCTGTACGACAAGGTCGCGCTGGAGACCGGCTACGAGGCGGGGCCGCAAAACCGCGGCTACCTGCAGCAGGTGCATGTCTCCGACAGCGAGGAGAAGGCCGAGAAGAACGCCCGCCAGTTCCTCTGGATGCAGGGCGAGTTCACCGGCCTCGCCCACCCGGTGTGGGCCAACCCGGCCGGCTACTTCTCGCCGGCGCTGCGCCGCAACTTGGTCGAGTTCGCCGTCGGCCGGGCCGAAAACCCGCGCGGCCGGCCGACCTTCGAGCAGCAGGTCGCCGACGGGCGGATCTTCTTTGGCACGCCAAAGACGGTCATCCCC
>DASYUS010000051.1:0-3071 GCA_036000945.1 Allostellaceae bacterium | reverse complement strand
CATTTCGGAGCGCCGTCGTGCAGCAGCGCCCAGTCGGTGAGATAATCGAACAGGTGCGTCATGCCGTCGCCGCCGGTTTCGGGGCGCGGACGCCGAGGAGGTGGCAGATCGCGACGAGGAGGTCGGCGCGGTTGAGCGTGTAGAAATGGAATTCGGGGACGCCGTTCGCCTGCAAGCGGCGGCATTGCTCGGCGGCCAAGGAGGCGGCGACGAGCCGGCGGGTGTCGGGGTCGTCGTCGAGCCCGTCGAAATGCGCGCCCATCCAGGCCGGAATCGACGCGCCGCAGGCCGCCGCGATGCGCTTCAGCTGGGCGAAGTTGGTCACCGGGAGGATGCCTGGCACCAGCGGCACGTTGATTCCGGCCGCGGCGACGCGGTCGCGGAAGCGCAGGAACACCTCGGCGTCGAAAAAGAACTGGGTGATCGCCCGGCTGGCGCCGGCGTCGAGCTTGGCTTTCAGATTGTCGAGATCGTGGCCGGGGCTGCGCGCCGCGGGGTGCGTCTCGGGATAGGCGGCAACGCTGACCTCGAAGTCGGCCACCCGCTTCAGCCCAGCGACGAGATCGGCGGCGTAGGCATAGCCGCCGGGATGCGGCGCATAGCCCCCAGGTGCGCCCGGTCCGCCGGCCGGGTCGCCGCGAAGCGCGACGATGTGGCGGATGCCGGCCCCCCAGTAATCGCGGGCGACGGCGTCGATTTCGTCGCGCGTCGCGGCGACGCAGGTCAGGTGCGCGGCCGGCTCCAGCGCCGTCTCCTGGCGGATGCGGCGCACCGTCGTGTGGGTGCGCTCGCGGGTCGAGCCGCCGGCGCCGTAGGTGACCGAGACGAAACGCGGCCGCAACGGTTCGAGCCGCTTCACCGCGGCCCACAGCCGCTCTTCCATCTCCGGCGTTTTCGGTGGGAAGAACTCGAACGAGATGCGCGGCGGCCCGGCGTCGAAATCGCTGACCGGGTCGGCGGCGAGCAGACCGCGCGCCGGCTGACTCGGGGCAGGGGAGGGCGACTGGTTCATCCCTGGAGCAACTGCTCGACGGGCGCCGCCGCAGGAACGGTCGACCGCTCAGGGGCGGGGAAAAGGTCGTCGGCGGCTGCCGGGCGATGCGCCGTCCAGATCACCACGGTCAGCGGGTCGCCGGCGAGCCGGCGGGCAGGTTCCGGGTCGAGACCAGCGGCACGGCACCACGCGTCGACATCGGCATCGGCAAAGCCGAGCCGGCGGTGGGCATGCTCCTCGCGCAGGAATTCGAGCGCGTGCGGGGCAAAATCGACAATGACCAGCATCCCGCCCGGCCGCAGCACCCGTGCTGCTTCGGTGATCGCTGCTTCCGGTCGGTCCGCGTAATGCAGCACCTGATGAATGACGACGGCGTCGAACGAGGCATCGGCGAGCGGCAGCTGGTACATGTCGCCAAGCCGGACGATGCTGTTGGCGAGCCCGGCCTTTTCGAGGTTGACGCGGGCGACGGCCAGCATCTCGCGCGACTGGTCGATCCCGAGGGCGTGGCCAACCTGGGGCCCGAGGATTTCGAGCATGCGGCCGGTGCCGGTGCCGATATCCAGCAGATCGTGCGGCTCGCCGGCCGCGATGATCTCGCTCAGCGCCGCCTCGACCTCGCGCTCATCGACATAGAGCGAGCGGATTCGGTGCCATTGCGCGGCATTCTCGCGAAAATAGGCGGCGGCGAGCTCGGCGCGCTGGCGCTTGGTGGCGGCCAACCGTTGCAGGTCGAGCGCGATCGTCTCGTCGGCCGTGCCGCAGGCGGCCACCAGATGCCGCGACAAGGCACTCGCCGCGCTCCCCGAACTGAGGCGATAGAATACCCAGCTGCCTTCGCGGAAGCGGTCGAGGAGGCCCGCGTCGCATAGCAGCTTCAGGTGGCGGGACACGCGGGGCTGGCTCTGCCCGAGAATTTGCGCCAGTTCGCTGACCGTCAACTCGCCGCGGGCGCACAGTACGAGCAGGCGCAGGCGCGTCGTCTCGGCAACCGCCCGCAACGCCGAGAGCACCTCTTCCATCGATGCGCCGGGGGCGGGGTCGCTGATCATGCCTAAACATATAAACATATCTTTATATCGTCAATAGCGGACGCGTGACTGGAACGCCTCACGCGCCGATGGAATGCAACCGGCCTCACGGATCGCTTGCCGTGATCACGCGTTTTTCGTCATTATCGCGCCGCGCCATCGCCTGGCAGGTCATCAGAAGCGAGGATCGTTGATGCGTGTTCGCCGATTGCCGCTGATCCTGCCCGGCCTTTTTGCTGCTAGCCTTGCTGTGTCCGGCTGTGTCGCCCAGCACCCGCCCGGCGCGGCGCAGACCGCAAGCGCGGCGGAGACCGACGATCCCCTCGAGGACACCAATCGGGGGATCTTCGACTTCAATCAGGCTGTCGATCATGCGGTGCTGATTCCGGTGGCGAAAACCTACCGGACCGTGCTGCCGGCGCCGGTTCGCCAGTCGCTGCATGATTTTCTGCAGAACTTGAACGGGCCGGTCATCTTCATGAACGATACGCTGCAAGGGCGTCCCGACCTTGCCGCGAACACCTTGGGGCGGCTCGTGATCAACACCACGGTCGGTGTCGGCGGCATGTTCGATGTCGCGGCGGTCATGGGGATCCCCTTCCACAGCAACGATTTGGGCGTTACCCTCGCGACCTGGGGGTTCACCGACGGCCCCTACATCGTGATCCCGGTTCTGGGGCCGTCCAACGTGCGCGACGTGATCGGGATGATCGGCGACAGCTTTGCCGACCCGGGCGACTACGTCGCCAGCCAGCATGGTTTCCTGTGGGCGGCGATCGCGCGAAGCGCCACCTCGGGCATCGACGCGCGCTCGCGCAACATCGAGAGCCTCGCCGACATCGAGAAAACCGCGCTCGATTATTATGCGACGATCCGCTCGCTTTACCGGCAGCGGCGCGCGGCGCAGATTCGCCACGAGCAGTCGAACCTTCCGAACCCGTCGCCGTTAGGGGGGGATGGCGGGCCGGAGCCGGCCATATCCTATACCATCGCCCCGACGTCGAAACCGCCCGAGGCTCCCGCGAGATGATGCGACGCTCCGTTGC
>DASYUS010000050.1:0-2923 GCA_036000945.1 Allostellaceae bacterium | reverse complement strand
CCCGACAGCTGGTGCGGATAGGAGCGCTCGAACCCGGCGAGGCCAACCGCGCGCAGCGCCGCCGCGACGCGGTCGCGCTCGGCCGCGCCGACCCGTCCGGCGATGCGCAACGGGAGTTCGACGTTCTTCGCGACCGTGCTCCACGGCATCAGCGTCGGGTCCTGAAAGACAAAGCCGATGCGGCCGGTGGGGATGGCATCGCCCGCCCTGACCCCGAGGTTCAAGACGCAGTTGCCGGCGGTCGGCTCGGTCAGGCCGGCGACAATCCGTAACAGCGTGCTCTTGCCGCAGCCGGAAGGACCAAGGAGGCTGAGGAATTCACCGCGCGCGACGGCAAGGTCGATCCCGGCCAGCGCCTGCAGCCCCGAGGCGAACCGCTTGGTCACGCCGCGCAGCGCCACAACCGGAGGCGCCGCGGCTTTCCCGACAGGCCCCTCACCCTGTCCATCTCCCCGTGTCACGGGGAGAGGGAACGCCGCTGCAGCATCCCTCTCCCTCTCCCCGCGAGCGGGGAGAGGGAGAGGGTGAGGGGCTGGATGAGGCTCATTTCACCCCGGCCTGCATCCCGACCTTCTTGTTGACGAACTGCGCAGTGTAGGCCTTGTGGAAATCGAGCGAAGCAGGATAGAGCCCGGCTTGCGACATGCCGGTGAAGAACTCGTGCCAGCGCGCCTCGCTCATCGCGCCGATGCCGAGCGCCTTGGCGTCGCCGCTGTCGACGATCCCATATTCCTGCATCTTGCCGATGCCGTAGTGGAGCAGCGCGTCGGTCATCTCCGGATTGTCGCGCTTGATCAGCGCATTGGCCGGGGACGGATCGCCGTAGAGATAGCTGTACCAGCCCTCGATGCTGGCGCTGACAAAGCGCTGGACTAAGTCCGGTTTCTCGCGCGCCAGCTTTTGGGAGGTCTGGATCAGGGCGCCGTAGCCGGCGTAGCCGGCATCGGCGAGAAGCATCACGACCGGCTTCACCCCCGCCTGCTCAATTGTGAACGGCTCGCTGGTCAGATAGCCCTGCTGGATCGCCTTCGGGTCGGCGAGAAACGGCGCCGCATTGAAATTGTAGGGACGGATCTGATCGTCGGTGTAGCCGAATTTCTGCTTTAGGAAGAGCCAGCTGGTGACGCGAGTGTCGGAGCTGATCATGACCGGCCGACCCTTGAGGCCAGCGAGGCTGTTTGCGCCCTGGCCGGGATGGGCGATCAGCACCGAGGGATCCTTCTGGAAGATCGCCGCGACCGCCACCATCGGCACGTTCTCGCGAACGAAATTGAGCGGCACGAACGAATTCGACCCGATGTTGAAGTCGAGCACGCCGGCGGCGAGCAGCTGGGCATGATTGACCTGCGGCCCGCCCGGCCGCAGCGTCACGTCGAGGCCGTAGCGCTTGTAGATGCCGGTGGCGATCGCCTGGTAGAACCCGCCGTGCTCGGCCTCGGCCTTCCAATCGGTACCGAAGTTGACAGTCTCGGCGGCGACGCTGCCGATCAACGCGAAGAGCGCGATCAGAGCGCCGGTCAGGGTCCGCATCATCTCTCCCCCAGCATGCTTCGTGCGATCCGCGGCAAGTGTAAGAGGCCGCCGTGTCGGCGTCGAGCCATCGTCCACCGGCGGGTCACGGGTTCGGAGGAAATTGATCACCGGTTTCGCGCGCGCGCCGCGCGAGAACTCGCGAACTGAGGGGCAATCCTGTATGTTGGTTAAAACGACGCGCACCGCAATCGTGCGGCGGCCGCCGGAGCAGGGTTCGGGGCATGAAAAATCTGCTGACCGTGATCGGCGACGGCAATGCCGGGCCGGTGCTCGAAGCGGCGTTGATGGCGGCGCGCCGGTTCAACAGCCACATCGTCGGGCTGCACAGCCTGACCACCGAATATGCCGTCGTGTTCGGGGGCGAGATGGGGTTCTCGATTTCCTCCGAAGTCGATCGCACGCTGGAGCGCGAAGGTCACGAGCGGCGGGATCAGGCACGCCGCCTGTTCCGCGACTTCATGAACCTGCACGGCGTGCCGATCGGGCCGCCGGCACCGGGCTACAACGGCCCGAGCGCCTCCTGGCGCGAAGAGGACGGCCGGCAGAACGCGGTCGTCGGGATGAGCGGGCGGGTCTACGACCTGATCCTCGTCGAACAGCCGGAAAAGCTCGCCTCGATCGCCGAGGCGACGCTCGAAGACGCGCTGTTCGAAAGCGGCCGCCCGGTGATGATGGTGCCGAAAACCATCGGGCCAAACCTCGGCGACACGATTGCCGTCGCCTGGAACGGCAGCACCGAGACCGCGATGACGGTTGCGCTCGCCATGCCGTTCCTCAAACAGGCCAAGCAGGTGGTCGTCGTGGCGGTCGGCCCGCAGCATATGCCCGAGCCCGGGCCGACCGGCGAGGAACTGGCCCGCAGCCTCGAAGGCCACGGCCTCAGCGTCAGCTTGCGCACCGCCTTCGGCCGGCAGAAGCCGCAGGGCGAGTCGTTTCTCAAAGAAGCGATGGCGGCCGGCGCCGACCTGCTGCTCAAGGGTGCCTATACGCAAAGCCGCATCCGCCAGATGATCTTTGGCGGCGCCACCCGCCATATCATCATGGACGCCAAGATCCCGGTGATCATGGCGCGATAAGGCCGCCGGCGGGGCGAGCCTTCGCCCACGACGGCCGCCTGCCGCGATAGATCTCAGCCGCACATTGTCTTAGGTTGCAATGCGTCCCGCGACGACCGGGTGCGCGGACGAGAGGAGGTTTGGCATGCGAGCGTCGATGCTCCGTCACGCGGCGGTGCTCTTGGCCGGAGTTCTTGCTTGTGCCGCGGCATCGCCGGCGGTCGCGCAGGCGCCGCCGCCGCCACCCCCGCCGCCTCCCCCGGTTTACGCCGCGCCGCCGCCGGCCTCTCCGGAAGCAGCCGAGATCGCCGCCTGCCTCTGCCTCTGGCAGTCGG
>DASYUS010000049.1:0-3253 GCA_036000945.1 Allostellaceae bacterium | reverse complement strand
GCGGGCTCCAGATCGAGCGCCGCCGGCAACCCCAGCCGCGCGAAGTGATCCATGACTCTACTTCAGACGTGGAAGGATTCGCCGCAGCCGCAGCGGCCCTTCTCGTTCGGATTGCGGAAGATGAAGCCGGATTGCAGCTTCTCTTCGACGTAATCCATCTCGGTGCCGATGATGAACATGACCGCTTTCGGATCGACGATCACCGTCACGCCTTTGTCCTCGACGATCTCGTCGAATTTGCCCTTATCGTCGGCAAATTCGAGCGTGTAGGTGAGGCCGGAACAGCCGCGCGAGCGCACCCCGACGCGCACGCCGACCGACGGCTTGCCGCGCCCGGCGAGCAGCGCCTGGATGCGCTGCGCCGCAGCGTCCGTCACGGTCAAAGCCTGCTTCAGCGCCATCGTTCCCGTTCTCCCGCTCATCGCCGAATATATAGCGCAATCTTATGCCGGCGGTAGAGCGGCTTCGCTCACCCGGCGCTCGGCGCCCAGCCGGGTTGCCGCGGCGGCCAGCGCATCGACGGCGAAATCGACCTCGACCGCGGTGGTGAAGCGGCCGAGGCCGAGGCGGATCGAGGCGTTGGCCAATTCGTCGGAGAGGCCGAGCGCGCGCAGCACATACGACGGCTCGACCGTTGCTGAGGTGCAGGCCGAGCCGGTCGAGATCGCAAGGCTCGGGCAGGCCTCGATCAGCTGCGCTGCGGTGAGGCCCGGAAACGACAGGTTCAGGTTTCCAGGCAGGCGGCGGCCGGTGTCGCCGTTGATCCTGAGGCCGCCGACCCGGCGCATCAGGTTCGCTTGCAGCCGGTCGCGCAGCATCGCGAGCCGCGCCGCCTCGTCCGTTAGCTCGGCGGCGGCGAGCGCTGCGGCCCGGCCGAGGCCGACGCAGAGCGGGGTCGGCAGGGTGCCCGAGCGCAGGCCGCGCTCCTGCCCGCCGCCGTCGATCATCGGCAACAGGCGCACCCGCGGCCGGCGGCGGATGTAGAGCGCACCGATTCCTTTCGGCCCGTAGACCTTGTGGCCGGAGATCGACATCAGGTCGATCTGCATCGCCGCGACATCGAGCGGGATCTTGCCGAATGCCTGGGCAGCGTCGGTATGCAAGAGGACGCCCTGTGCGTGGCACAGCGCGCCCACCTCGGCAAGCGGCTGGATCACGCCGATCTCGTTGTGAGCGGCCATCACCGAGACGATGAGCGTGCGCTCGCTCAGCGCGGCGGCGAGCCGGTCGCGCGACACGAGGCCGCTCGGCTCGACCGGCAGGTACGTGACGCGGAAACCCTCGCGCTCCAGCGCCGCGGCGCTTTCGAGGACGCATTTGTGCTCGGTCGCGAGGACGACGATGTGGTCGCGCGGCGCCCCTGTCGCCGGCGGGTAGGCGCGGGCGAAGTGTGCGGCGCCCTTCAAGGCGAGGTTGTTCGATTCGGTGGCGCCCGACGTGAAGACGATCTCGCGCGGGTCGGCGTTGACGAGGCGCGCTACCTCGGCGCGCGCCGCCTCGATCGCCGCCATCGCGTTCTTGCCGTAGACGTGGCTCTCGCTGTGCGGGTTGCCAAAATGCTCGGTGAAATAGGGCAGCATCGCCGCGAGCACGCGCGGGTCGATCGGGGTTGACGCCTGGTTGTCGAGATAGATTGGCAGGCGGTTGTGCAAGTCGCTCATGCCGCCCTCGCCGGATGATGGGGAGAGAGACGCCGGGCGAGCGCGGTCCAGGCATCGAGGAAATGCGCGATATCGGCATCCGTCGTGGTCCAGCCGAGACTGACGCGGATCGTCCCGGCGGCGATCTCCGGCGCAACGCCCATCGCCGCCAGCACATGGCTCGGGCCGACCTTGCCGGAGGAACACGCCGCCCCGGCGCTGACCATGATGCCGGCAAGGTCGAGCGCAATCACCTGGGTCTCGGCCGATATGCCAGGCAAGGCGAGGGCGGTCGTGTTGGGCAGCCGCTGCTGGCCGGCGCCGATCACCACCGCCTCGGGAACCTCGGCCATGGCCGCCACTTCGAGGCGGTCGCGCAGCCGCCGAACGCGCTCGTTGTCGGCGAGCGCGGCGGCAGCGGCCTCGGCTGCGGCGGCAAAGCCGGCGATGCCTGGCACGTTCTCGCTGCCGGCGCGGCGCCCCATTTCCTGCCCGCCGCCGCGGAACATTGCCGCCAGTTCGGCATCGCCCGTCGCCACCAGCGCGCCGATGCCCGGCGGGCCGCCGAGCTTGTGCGCCGAGAGGCTAATGAGGTCGGCGCCGATCCGCGACACCGCGAGCGGGATCTTCCCGGCCGCCTGCACCGCGTCGCAGTGGAACAGCGCGCCGTGGGCGTGCGCCACGCGGGCGATCTCGCCGACAGGCTGAATGATCCCGGTCTCGTTGTTGGCGAGCATGACGGAAACCAGCGCCGGCCGCTTGTCGGCGCCGAGTTGGGCTGCGAGCCGGTCGAGATCGACGATCCCGTCGCGATCGACGGCGATGCACTCGGCCGCCGGCATCGCCTGCAGCACCGAGCTGTGCTCGACCGCAGAGACCAGGACGCGTTCGCGCCCGGCGCCGATGAGCGCGAGGTGGTTGGCCTCGGTGCCTCCGCTGACGAAGACGACGCCCTCGGGCCGGGCATCGACGAGCGCTGCCACCGCCTCGCGCGCGCACTCGACGCCCTGCCGAGCGGCGCGACCCCAGCGATGCACCGACGAGGCATTGCCGCAGCGGTCCAGCGTCGCCGCGATCGCAGCCGCCGCCTCTGGCCGCAGCAGCGCCGTCGCATTCCAGTCGAGATAGGTTTCGCGCCGGGTCATCTCGAAACTCGGTCAGCCGAAATTGTCATTGCGAGCGAAGCGAAGCAATCTCGTGCCGTTGCCGCTCAACCCATGGGAATTGCTTCGTCGCTGCGCTCCTCGCAATGACGAGCCCTTTTGGCCTCGAACCATCCCTCATCACCTTGCATTCGCCGCCCGGTAGGTCTCGCGCTGAGCGAGGCCGCTGGTGCCGAGGACGCGCTTCTCGCAGACATCGCCGAGCGACACCGAGCTGAGGTAAAGATGGATCTGGTTGCTCAGCTCCTCCCACAGATCGTGGGTGAGACATCGGCTGCGGTCGCCGCGGCAGCCGATCGCGGCGCCTGGGCTGCAGCGCACCGCGTGCAGCGGTTCGTCGACGGCGAGGATGATGTCGGCGATCCGTGTCTCGTCGCGGTCGTAGGCCAACAGGTAGCCGCCGCCCGGCCCGCGCACGCTCTTCACCAGCCCACTGCGGCGCAGCTTCGC
>DASYUS010000048.1:0-2023 GCA_036000945.1 Allostellaceae bacterium | reverse complement strand
CCTGATAAGCTGCCCCGCGATGGGGGAGTACGGAGGAACAGGGCGCGGCCGGCCGGGGCCTCTGCGCTGATAGCGGGTTCATGCTGATCCTCAGCCTGCATGCCGGGCCGCACGATTCCTCGGCCGCGCTGTTCGATGACTACCGCCTCCTCGCCGCGGTTGCCGAAGAGCGGATGAACCGGGTCAAGGGCTCGGGCGGATTTCCCGAGCAGTCGCTCGCCGAAGTGCTGCGCATCGCCGGGGTCGAGCGCCGCGACGTCGATGTCGTCGTCTGCACGCGCGGCTTCTTTCGCCGGCGCTATTTCACCCATTGGCGGCCGCACGAGAGGGTGCGCGAGTGGCTGCGCCGCCTCGCCGACCGCGAAAAGACGCGCGAGATGAACGTCGTCGTCGGCAAGCTTGGGCGCCGCGCCGACGAGGTGTTCGACGCCGGCGCGTTCCTCGCCGATCTCGGGCTGCGGGCCGACGCACGGCTTTTCTTCTCAAACCACCATTTTGCCCACGCCCTGCCGAGCCTCTTCTTCACCGATTGGGACGAGGCGCTGCTCTATACGGCCGACGGGAGCGGCGACCAGGTCTATTACAGCCACAATCTGTTCCAGGACGGCGCGCTGACCAACCTCTACGGCGACGACCGTTGGCTCGGCCGCGCCCACCCGTCCGCCAGTCTCGGCCTCGCTTACGGCTTTGTTACCGAGGCGCTGGGCTTTCGGATGAACCGTCACGAGGGCAAGCTGACCGGGCTCGCCGGCTATGGCGAGCCGACGCTTCTTCCGGAGATGCAGCGGCATTTCAGCATCTCGCAGGACGGCCGGATCGAGATGGATCTCGCCAACGACGGCGCGCTGCGCGACTGCTTTCGCGCCCTGGCCCTCGGCGAGAGCCGAGAGAATGCCGCCGCGTCGGTCCAGGCGCTGCTCGAATGGGGCATCCACGGGGCGTTGCATCGGCTCGTCGAGCGGCACCGGGTGCGCCGGCTCGGCCTCGCCGGCGGCGTCTTCGCCAATGTCCGGCTCAATCGCCTGCTGGCCGAAAGCCTGCCGGTCGACGAGGTCTTTATCGTGCCGCCGATGGGCGACGACGGCCTCGTCATCGGCGGCGCCTTGCAGTTCCTGCTCGACCGCGACGGGCTCGCGGGCTGGTTGAGCGAGCGCCGCCGCCTCGACAACGTCTATTGGGGCGGCGACCACGCGGGCGGTCTCGGGCGCGCTGTCGCCGATTCGGGCGAGATCGGCCGCTGCGAGGGCGACCCGGTCGCCCTCAGCGCCGACCGCCTCGCCGCCGGACAGGTCGGCGCCCTCTACCATGGCCGCATGGAATATGGCCCGCGGGCGCTCGGCGCCCGCAGCATCCTGGCCAACCCGGCCGACGCCCGCGTCAACCAGATCCTCAACGAGCGGCTGCAGCGCAGCGAGTTCATGCCGTTTGCGCCGGTCGTCGGCGAAGCCGATGCGGCCGAATTGTTCGACATTGGTCCGGTCAATCGCTACGCCGCACGCTTCATGACGATCTGCTGCGCGGTGAACACAGCGTGGCGCGAGCGCATCCCGGCCGTGGTGCATGTCGACGGCAGCGCCCGGCCGCAGATCATCCGGCAGGAGGACAACCCGCTCTATTTCGATATCCTCGCCGCGTTTACGGCGCGCACCGGTTTGCCGGCCCTCGTCAACACCAGCTTCAACGTGCATGAGGAGCCGATCGTCAACCGGCCCGAGGAGTGCCTCCGGGCGCTCCGGGACGGCCGCGTCGATTTCGTGACAACCGCGGACGGCGTGTGGGTTCGCGCCTGATTCGGCTCGCAGGGAACGCATTGCGCGATGCGGTGTTCGCTCAAATGCCGTGCGTTCCAGGGGAATGGTGCGAGCGCTCGGCCGTTTGCATTTTATAAACCATGTCGCGCTATGATGCGCGGTACGGTTTCAGATTGGAGGACCGATATGGCCATCATGGATTTTGCGAAACGGAACGGGCGGGGGCTGGCGGTGGCGGCTGCGGTCGTCGCGGCCGTATCGCTCGCCGCCGC
>DASYUS010000047.1:0-7700 GCA_036000945.1 Allostellaceae bacterium | reverse complement strand
TAGCTGCGCAGAAACTCGAAATGCTCGGCGCCGTCTTCGAGCAGCAGCCGCTCGGTCCCAACCCCGTGGCGGGCGAAACGCTCCATCAGCGCCGCCCTATTGGACGCCTCGCCGAGGTTCCGATTGCGCACCAGCAGCCGGCTGGCCGGCGCGCCGTGCAGAATGCGCGCATAGGCGGCAATGGTCGGCTCGGTCAGCTTATAGGCCGAGGCAAGACAGCCGAAGGTCAGCGGCCTACCGGCGAGACACGGCGGCGGCGCCACTTCCGGCACCGGATAGAGCACCGTGAACGCCAGATAGGAGCCCGGCACGCGGAAGACGCGCTCGCAGCAGAATTTTTCCTCCTCCGGCGGCAGCACCGCGGCGTCTCCCACCACATAATCGATCTCCGGCAGGCCGGTGGTGCCGTACATGCCCATCCAGCTGACCTGCAGCGGTGCCGGCCGATAGAGGAAGAGGGGCAGCCGGTTCTGGGCGCTGTAGCCGTTGAGGTCCACCAGGACGTCAAGCCCCGCCTCGGCGATGTGGCGGGCCAGCCGGGCACTGGACAGGCCGTTGATTTGCCAGATGCGATCTTCCGCATGGTCGACATATCCCCCTTCGGTGGAGAATTCGACGCCATCCGACAGCAGGTGGATCTCGAACCTGTCGCGGTCGTGGTGGTTGATGACGCCCCACACCGGCTTCATCCAGTTGCGGGCCGCGAAAAACGCGCTGAGATAGCCCACGCGCAGCTTCCGCGCGGCATCGGGACGCACCGCTGTCGCCTCGCGGGCCGCCAGTTCCACCCAGCGTTGGCGCGCGGCGAGCACCGCCGCGTTGTCGCAGCCGGGGCCGCCCGGCGCGATGCAAGCGATGCCCGCCAGTGCGACAGCCTTGATTTCCGGGTCATCGCTCGCGGCGGCACGCCGGTATTCCGCGATGGCGGCATCGACCTCGCCGAGTTGGAACAGCGCTTCTGCCAGGCTGCACCGCGCGCCATGCGCGTCCGGCCGCAGCGCGACGGCGCGACGCAGCGCCTCAGCGGCATCGCCATACGCCTGGAGCGCAATCTTGGCGCAACCGAGGCCGTACCACGCCTCGATCAGCGACGCGTCGCCGGAGAGCACCCGGCGATAGGCCTCCGCCGCCGCCGCGAATTGCTTGTCGAGATGCAGCGCATCGGCGCGTTGGAGTTCGCTGGAGGGGTCCACCGCCACAAGCCTCAACGATGCGATCCCGTGACAGCCCTATCGGGGATCGGGTATCCCTGCCGCTCAGATGCCTTTTCCCCGCAAGAAAGCGAGACCCTTCGATGCTGATGGCGCTGTCCGGCCCCTCCCGTCCGCCGGTTTCGGGCGGCAAACCTCGCCGCCTGGTGATCCTGCTGCATGGCCTCGGCGCCGATGGCAACGACCTGATCGGGCTGCAGCAATATTGGGGGCGGCTGGTGCCCGAGGCGGAGTTCGTCTCGCCGAACGCGCCGTTTCCCTGCGACATGGCGCCCTGGGGCTATCAATGGTTCAGCGTGCAGGACCGCAGCCCGCCGGCGGTGCTGGCCGGGGTGCGCGCCGCGGCGCCGTCGATCAACGCCTTTATCGACGATGAACTGGCGAAGCGTGGCCTCGAGGAGGGTGACGCGGCGCTGGTCGGATTTTCGCAGGGCACGATGATGGCGCTCTATGTCGGGCTCAGGCGCGAGCGGCAACTGGCCGGCATCCTCGGCTATTCCGGCCGGCTGATCGCGCCCGACCTGCTGGTGAGCGAGTTGCGATCGCGCCCGCCGGTGCTGCTGGTCCACGGCACCGCCGATCCGCTGGTCCCGTTCGACTCGCTCGCCGCGGCGGAAGCGGGACTGCGGCAGGCCGGCGTGCCGGTCGAGACGCTGGCCTGCGTCGGCGTCCCGCATGCGATCGACCCGGAGGGGCTCGAACACGGCGGCCGCTTCCTGCGCGAGGCGCTCAGCGCACCGATGTCTTGATCTTGCGGCGGCGCCCCTCTGAGCGCGTGAAAGAAATTGCATCGCCGCAGCGCGTGGTTCGAGACGGGCTCCGGCTTCGCCGGAGCCCTCCTCACCATGACGGAAGCCTATGATGGCATTGAGAAAGAACGTCATCCTGAGGTGCCGCGCAAAGCGCGGCCTCGAAGGAGGTACGGCCTTGATCCAGCCGCGAGCCGAAGGATCCACAGACGCTCACGAGCGGTGTGCATGTCGGAGCCGATAGAGCCGGCCCGTGGCGCTGGCTGCGGCGTCGTTGACGGGATAAACTCGCCGCGCTTGATCCTGCCCTCGGCCGCTGCGGCCCTCGAGAGCGCGAAGAGGAGCGAGACCGCGACGGTGGCCAACGACGCTAACCCCCCGGCGAATCCGACCAATCGGATGTGGGGCGGCCGTTTCGACGGCGGTCCGGCCGCGATCATGCGCCGCATCAATGCCTCGATCGATTTCGACAAACGCCTTTATGCCGAGGATATCGCCGGCTCGCTGGCGCATTGCGCGATGCTCGTCGCGCAACGCATCATGCCGGCCAAAGATGGCAAGGCGATCACGCAGGGTCTAGAGCAAATCCGCGGCGAGATCGAAGCCGGGACGTTCGTCTTCAGCGAGGCGAATGAGGACATCCACCTCAACATCGAGGCGCGTCTCGCCGAGCTGATCGGCCCGGCCGCCGGGCGCCTCCACACCGCGCGCTCGCGCAACGACCAGGTGGCGACCGATTTCCGCCTCTGGGTGCGCGGCGCGATCGATCGCCTCGATGCGGCGATGCGGGATGTGCAGGCGGCGCTGATCGACCAAGCCGAGGCTTATGCCGACGCGGTGATGCCCGGCTTCACCCATCTCCAGATCGCCCAGCCCGTGACGCTCGGCCATCATCTCCTGGCCTATGTCGAGATGTTGGGGCGCGACCGCGACCGCTTCGCCGACTGCCGGCGGCGGCTCAACGAATGCCCGCTCGGCGCCGCCGCCCTCGCCGGCACCGCCTTCCCGATCGACCGCAATGCAACCGCCGCTTCGCTCGGCTTCGACCGGCCGGCGGCAAATTCGCTGGATGCTGTCGCCGACCGAGACTTCGCGCTCGAGTTCCTCGCCGCGGCCGCGCTCGCCGGCAGCCATTTGTCGCGCTTCGCCGAGGAGGTCGTGCTGTGGTCGAGCGACGCCTTCGGCTTTATCCGGCTCAGCGACGCGTTCACGACCGGCAGCTCGATCATGCCGCAAAAGCGCAACCCCGACGCCGCCGAGCTGGTCCGCGCCAAGACCGGACGGCTCGATGGCGCGCTCGTTGCACTGCTGACGGTGATGAAGGGGCTGCCGCTCGCCTATCAAAAGGATATGCAGGAGGACAAGGTGCCGGTGTTCGAGGCGGCGGACGCGCTCGAATTGTGCCTGGCGGCCACTGCCGGCATCGTGCGCGACATGCGCCCCGACCGCGCCCGGCTGCGCGCCGCTGCCTCGCGCGGCTTCAGCACGGCGACCGACCTTGCCGACTGGCTGGTGCGCGTGCCGGGATTGCCGTTCCGCGCCGCCCACCACATCGCCGGCGAGATCGTCAAGCGCGCCGAGGCGAAAGGCTGTACCCTCGCCGAATTGCCGCTCGCCGAGCTGCAGGCCGTGGAACCGGCGATCACCGCGGCTGTCTATGAGGTGCTCGACATCGACCGCTCGGTGGCGAGCCGGGCGAGCTTCGGCGGCACCGCGCCTTTGCGAGTGCGCGAAGCCGCGGCCGCGGCGCGCCGGAGGTTTCTCGAATGAGCGCCAAGATCACCCGCGTGTTCATCCTGCTCGTTGTCGCCCTGGCCCTGGCTGGCTGCGGCACGAAGAACGCGCCGCAGCCGCCGCCCGACGTGCCCAACACCTATCCCAGGACCTATCCGAGTGCCTGATTTCTTCGCCTACCGCGACGGGGAGCTGCATGCCGAGGCGGTGCCGCTGGCGCGGATCGCCGCTGACATGGGCACACCGTTCTACGTCTATTCCGTCGCCTCGCTGACCGCCCGCTACCGCGCCTTTGCCGAGGCGTTCGCGCCGGGCGCGCCGCTGATCTGCTACGCGGTCAAGGCCAACTCGAACCTCGCCGTGCTGCGGGTCTTCGCCCGGCTTGGGGCCGGCGCCGACGTCGTCTCGGAGGGCGAGTTGCGGCGCGCGCTGGCCGCCGGCATCCCACCCGAGCGCATCATCTTCTCCGGCGTCGGCAAGACCGGCGACGAGCTCGCGGCCGCGCTGGCCGCCGGTATTCATCAGATCAACGTCGAGTCGGTCGCCGAGCTGCGGCGGCTCAGTGCGGTCGCGACGGCGCGTGGCGACACGGCGCGGGTCGCGGTCCGGGTTAATCCCGATGTCGATGCGCTGACCCATGCCAAGATCGCCACCGGCAAAAAGGAAAACAAGTTCGGCATCGACATCGAGGATGCCGCCGCGGCCTACCGCCTGGCCGGGGACCTGCCGGGCATCGAGCCGGTCGGGCTGGCGATGCACATCGGCTCGCAGCTCACCGCACTCGAACCGTTTCGCCTCGCCTTCGGGCGTCTTGCCGAACTGGTGCTCGAGCTGCGCAACAGCGGCCTTGCCGTGCGGCGGCTCGATCTCGGCGGCGGCCTCGGCATTCGCTATCGCGGCGAGACCCCGCCCCAACCCGATGCCTATGCGGCGCTGGTGCGGGAGAAGTTCGGCCCGCTCGGCCTCGATCTCGCCTTCGAGCCGGGCCGGGTGCTGTGCGGCCCCTCGGGACTGCTGGTCGCCCGCGTGGTTTACGTCAAGCAAGGCGCGACGAGGCGGTTCGTCATCCTCGATGCGGCGATGAACGATTTGATCCGGCCGGCGCTTTACGAGGCGTGGCACGATGTCGTCCCGGTGCGGCTGCCGGCGGCCGGTGCGGTGCTGAGCCCGGTCGATGTCGTCGGGCCGGTCTGCGAAACCGGCGACAGCTTTGCTGCCGACCGCGACTTGCCGCCGCTCGACGAAGACGACCTGGTGGCGCTGACCGGGGCTGGGGCCTATGGCGCGGTGATGAGCTCGACCTACAACAGCCGACCGCTGGTGCCCGAGGTGCTGGTGGCCGGCGGCCGGTTTGCCGTGATCCGCGCGCGGCCGAGCTATGAGGCGATGCTCGGGCTGGACGCCATCCCCGACTGGCTCGCCGATGAGGAACCGGCGCGACGGCGAGGTGCCGCATGACCGAATTGCCCGTCCCCGGAGCGCCGAACCGGCGCCGGCTTGCCGTCCGTTTGCGCCTCGCGCGCAGCGCGCTGTGGTGGGAGCGGGTATGGCCGGCGGCGGGGCCCGCATTGGGCGTGCTCGGCGTCTTTGCAGTGTCCGCGTTGTTCGATTTGCTGCCGATGCTGACGGGAGAAATCCATGCCGGCGCGCTGGCGCTGTTCGCCCTCCTATTCGCGGCGGCGCTGGTGTGGGGATGGCGGGCCGCCAGCGCCGGCGCCTGGCCGGACCGGATCGCCGCCCGGCGCCGCATCGAGGTGTCGAGCGGGTTGCCGCACCGCCCGCTGGAGGCGCTTGGCGATCGTCCGAGCGGACCGCTTGACGGCGCGGCACGCGGGCTGTGGGAAGCGCATCAGCGCCGGATGGCGGCGGCGGTTCGGCGATTGCGGGTCGGTTGGCCGGCGGCCGGGCTGGCGCGGCGCGACCCGTGGGGGCTGCGCTCGGTGCTGGCGACGCTGCTGCTCCTTGGCGCAATCGATGCCGGCGTCGATTGGCGCGATCGGGTGGCCCGCGCCGTCACCCCAGGCTTTGGCGGCGGGAAGCCGGCGATTGCCACGAGCTTCGATTTGTGGCTGACCCCGCCCGAATACACCGGTCTCGCGCCGCAATTCATGCGCGCGAGCGACAACGAAACGGTGCAGGTGCCGACCGGCAGCGCCCTCCTCGCTCAGGTGCATGGCGGCAATGGGGTGCCACGTCTAACGATCGACAGCGATGCCCGTGATTTCAGTCCGGTCGACAAGGAGAATTTCCGTCTCGGCGCCACCTTGACCGGCGGCAAGAGCCTCACGCTCAGCCAGGGCGGCACGGTGCTCGGCCGCTGGGTGATTGCCATCACCCCCGACAACCCGCCGACGATCGGCTTTGCCGAAACCCCGAAGGGCACGACGCGAGCCGCGCTGCGCCTCGATTACCGGGCCGGCGACGATTATGGGATCGAGAGCGTGAAGGCGGTGATCCGCCGCCAGCCAGCCCGCACCGGGGGCTCCGCTGGGGATGCGGCGGACAAGGCGCCCCGCGCTGCGCTCGGGGACCCGATCGACCTCGAACTGCCGCTGCCGGGCCTCCACCTGAAGGACGCCGAGGCGACGAGCTATCACGACTTGTCGCCGCACCCCTGGGCCGGCTTGCCGGTCGAAATCCGGCTCGTCGCAACCGATGCGCTGGGCCAGACCGGTGAAAGCGAGCCGGTGTCGATGGTCCTGCCGGAGCGCGTCTTTCACCATCCGGTGGCGCGCGCGATCATCGACCAGCGCAAGGAGCTGGCGAAGGATCCGGCGTCCGCCGAGGCGGTCGCCGAGATCCTCGACGATCTCAACCGGCGGCCGGAGCTCTACCGCGACGACGCCGTGGTGTATCTCGCGCTGCGGTTCGCCCCCCAGCAGTTGCGCCGCGACCACGGCAACGACTCGATCGCTGCGGTCGAGCAACTCTTATGGGATACGGCATTGCGCATTGAAGACGGCAACCTGTCGTTGGCCGAGCGCAATCTGCGCCGGCTTCAGCAGGAGCTGCAGGATGCCCTCGCCAAGGGCGCGCCCGACGCCGAGATCGAGCGGTTGATGCAGGAGCTGCGCCAAGCCCTCGATCGCTACCTGCAGGAGCTGGCGCGAGAGCAGCAACGGCGTCCCAACGAAGCGACCGACCCGATCGATCCCTCGCAAGTCCTCACCGGGCGCGATTTACAGCGCATGCTCGACCGCGCCCGCGAATTGTCCCGCAGCGGCGCCCGCGACCAGGCGCGCGAGATGCTGTCGCAGCTGCAGAACATGCTGGAAAATCTGCGCGCCGCGCGCCCCGGCCAGATGCAGCAGCAGGGTGCGGGCCAGGCGCAGCAGATGATGCGCGGGCTGCAACAACTGATGCAGCGCCAGCAGCAATTGCTCGACCGCAGTTTCCGCGCCCAGCGGCAGCAGGGTCAGCGGGGCCAGCAAGGCCGCAACGGCCAGCCCGGCGAGCGGTCGGGGGAGCAATCCGGCGACGAGCAGGCGGATTCCGGCGAATTCGGCGAAATGGGCGAGGCCGCCGGCCAGCAGGAGGCGCTGCGCCGCGGCCTCGGCGACATGATGCGCCAGTTCGACGAAGGGATGGGCGACATTCCCCAACCCTTCGGCCGGGCCGAGCGGGCGATGCGCGACGCGACCGGCGCCTTGCAGCGCGGCAAGCCCAATCAGGCGATCGGGCCGCAAACCGAGGCGCTCGACCAGCTGCAACAGGCGGCGCGCGACTTCGCCCAGCAACTCCGGCAGCGCCTCGGCGAAAATCGGGGCGATGAAGGGGAGGTCGGCGCGAACCAAGGCAGTGCGCGCGACCGGGTCGAGCGCGATCCGTTCGGCCGGCCGATGTCAAACAGCGGCATGTTCGATCAGAGCGATGTCAAGATCCCCGACCAGAACATCCTGCAGAAATCGCGCGAGATCCTCGACGAACTGCGCCGCCGGGCCGGCGAACGCTTCCGGCCGACGATCGAACTCGACTACATCGACCGGCTATTGAAACGGTTCTGATG
>DASYUS010000046.1:0-10224 GCA_036000945.1 Allostellaceae bacterium | reverse complement strand
GGTGCCGGCCAGCGTCGTGATGATCCCGGTCGCGGCGTCGATGCGGCGCACCCGGCGGTTGAGCCGGTCGGCGATGTAGAGGTTGCCGGCGCGGTCGACGACGATCCCGTAGGGTTCGGCGAGCGCCGCCGCGGTCGCCGGGCCGCCATCGCCGGAATACCCCTTGTCGCCGTTGCCGGCGATTGTCGTGATGATGCCGCTCCCGGCGGCGACGCTGCGGATGCGGTTGTTGAAGGTGTCCGAGAAATAAAGGTTGCCGGCGCTATCGAACGCGATGTCGAACGGGCCGTTGAGCAGTGCCGCATGCGCCGGCTCGCCGTCGCCGGCAAACCCCTTCTCGCCGGTGCCGACCGCGGTGCTGATCATCCAATCTGACATTGGGCCTTATCCTCCTTCGGCCGAAGCGAACGCTTTGCGGCAAGCGCCGCCTAGAGCGTTGTCGCTTCAAGTTGAGTCGTCGTTCCCGCGCAAGCGGGAACCCAGGGCGGGCGATGGGACGATTGCCCTGGACCCCCGCTTTCGCGGGGGAGACGAGGTGGTGTTTCGGCCTGAAACGATCATGCTCGAGCGGATCGGCGCCGTGCCGCAGCGGTTGTAGAGCCGCCCGCCGTCGGCTATTGCCATGATGACAGCGATCTCGTCCGGCCGCGGCGCATCGGCCACCGATACGGTCAGCGTGTCGAAATGCTCGAATGACCAGGCATCGTCCTTGTGACCGAGCGGCACATCGATCAGCGTGCCGGGCGCCGCCACCTTGACGTTCGACGAGATCAGCGCCTGGCCGCCGCCGAGCGCGGCGCGCATCGGCCGGCCAAGCATCGGGTGGACGCAGGCAGCGCCATGCTCCATCTCCCCGGCCGTCCCGACCAGCGCGCCCTTGCCGTAGGACACCGCCGGCCGATCAAGCAGCCGGACCAATTCCGGCATCAGCCGTTCGCCGAGCGCCGCGCCGGCCTCGAATAGCGGGCGCAGATCCTCGACAATTTGGCCGGCAAACGGGTTGCGGATGACCCCGATCCCGACCGCCCGCACGATTGGCCGTGCCGCCTCGCGCCCCAGCTCCGAAAAGATCACCTCGCGCAACGTGATGAGCTTGCGAATCTCGGGCATCGCTGCTTCCCCTTGAGGTCGAGGTACGGAGGAAATCATCCGAACGACCGCTGGCGTCCGGCCGGCCCTGTCGCCGGGACGCCCGCGATCCGACACAAACTTTACTGCCTCACTGTCTCGGCGGTGAATCCAATTTGAGCGGCGCGGCGCCGGCGAAGCGGGCGCGGGGACCGAGGGCCTCCTCGATGCGCAACCCCTCGTTCCATTTCGCCATCCGCTCCGAGCGCGCGAACGCGCCGACCTTGAGCTGCCGGGCACCCCAGCCGATGGCGAGGTGGACGATCGTCACATCCTCGGTCTCGCCCGAGCGCGCTGACACGATGGCGCCCCAACCGGCGGCGCGCGCCGCGTCGAGCGCCGCCTTGGCTTCCGTCACCGTGCCGGCCTGGTTCGGCTTGACGAGGACGGCGTTGCAGGCGCCCAGCGCCGCCGCCTCACGCACTCGCGCGGCGCTGGTCACGAGAAAATCGTCGCCGACGATCTGCACCCGCTCGCCGACCGCCGCGGTGAAGCGCTGCAACCCCTCGGCGTCGCCTTCGCCGAGCGGGTCCTCGATCGAGACGATCGGATAGCGGTCGAGCCAGCCGATCAGCATCTCCGCCATCGCGTCGCTGTCGAGCGCGCGATTGTCAAGCGCCAGCCGGTAAAGCCCATCCCGGTGAAATTCCGAAGCGGCAATGTCGAGCGACAGCGCGATCTCGTCGCCGGGCGTGAAGCCGGCGCGCTCGATCGCCCGCAGCATCGCGTCGAGCGCCGCCTCGTTCGAGTCGAAGGCCGGCCAGAAGCCGCCTTCATCGGCGACGCCCTGCAAGAGCCCGCGCTCGGCCATGATGTCGCCGGCTGCGCGATAGATTTCGGCGGTCCATTCGAGCGCGACGTCGAACGACCGCGCGCCCGGCGCCACGACCATGAAATCCTGCACGTCGACGCGCCGCCCGGCATGCGCGCCGCCGCCGAAAATCTGGATCTCCGGCAGCGGCAGCACGGCCTCGCCGCGGTCACCGAGGAGATGGGCGTAGAGCGGCTGGCGAGAGGCGGCGGCGGTGGCGTGCAATGCGGCCATCGACACCGCAACCAGCGCGTTGCCGCCGAGCCGGCGCTTCTGCGGGGTGCCGTCAAGAGCGACGAGGATGGCGTCGAGCGCCGCCTGGTCGGCCGCGTCGCGGCCGATCAGCGCCCGGGCAATCTCGCCATCGATCGCGGCGACCGCACCGCGCACGTCGCGGCCGCCGAGGCGCTTGCCGCCGTCGCGCCGCTCGACCGCTTCGCGCGATCCGGTCGAAGCGCCGGCCGGGGCGATCGCCCTACCCGTCGCGCCGCCCTCGAGGCGCAACTCGGCCTCAACCGTCGGCCGGCCGCGCGAATCCCAGACCCGCCGGCCGTGGACGGCAACGATGCTCGTCTCGCTCACGCCCCGAGCCCGGCCATCGACCAGGCCTGGCGAACGGCGCCGAGCTGGTCGACGGGGTTGAGCAGCAGCGCTCGTGCGACCCGCCGCACGCGCGCCTTGTCGCGTTCGTCGGTGATGTATTCGACCGGCGACTTGCCGTCGATCCGCGCCAGGAGCAGCCCCGGCAGCAGCCACGCCGCGCGCTTCTCGATCGCGGCGCGCGGCTCCCATCGCACCGCCAGCAGATAGCTCGCCACCAGCCGGTCGAAACAGGCGAGAAAGCCGGTGACCGCCTCCGGGTTCCACAAGCACTTCAGCAAGAGGTGGTTGAGAACAAAGGCGAGATCGAAGGCCGGATCGCCATACCAGGCGCATTCGGCGTCGATGAAGACCGGGCCGAGCGGCCCGACCAGGATGTTCTTCGGGCTGACGTCGCCGTGCACCAGCGCGCGATGGGTGCGCGCGGTGGCGTGCGCCAGCCGGCCGAGGGCGCCGGCGAGATCGGGGTGCACCCGGCTGGTCGCGATCAGGTAGGGATCGATCCGCAGCGCGTAAAAATTGTCGTCGGTCGCGAAATTGCGGGCGATCACGCGGTCGCCGGCGGTCGAATTGTGGATCTGCGCCAGCCGCTCGCCGACCACCGCCGCGACGGCCGCATCGGCCTGGCCGTCGCGCAGCTGCGCCTTCCATACCGGGTACATCGCCGGGTCGAGATACTCCATGACGAAGAGGAAGTGCTCGCGATCCTGCCCGATGAGCCGCGGCGCCGCCTCCGGGCAGATCCGGCCGACCACGCGGAACCAGGCAAATTCATGGAGGTTGCGGCTGACCGGCGCTTCCCAGATCTGCTCGACCTTGAGCCGCGGCAGGGCGCGCTTCAGGCAGAACCGGCGGCCGCCGACCTCGACCAGCCAGATCTCGGACGAGACGCCGCCGTCGAGCGGCCGGCAGAGCGGGCGGTCGGCCGAGCCGATGAGGCCCATCCGGGCGAGCGAGGCGGCGATCGCCGTCTCGTCGAGCGGTGCGGCGTCGCCGGGTGTTCCAGGGGCAGCCATGGACGCGTCGGGACGCTCGGTTTGCGTCGGTGGTTCGGTCATGATCCGCCGTCAAAACGCTCGATGTCAGATATTGGCGCAACGCGATGATGAAGGCGATCTTCCATTATGATGTCGGGCCGCGCCTCGCCGCGCGCTTCGCTGAGTTGGCCCGCGACGGGTTTTTTATCACGCCCTGCCCGGAGGCGGACGAAGCGCGTCTCGCCAGCCTGCTGCCCGATGCCGAGGTGTTGCTGCACGTCCTGAAGCCGGCGACGGCCGAGATCATCGCGCAGGCGCCGCGATTGCGCCTGATCCAGAAGATCGGCGTCGGGGTCAACACGATCGATATGGCGGCATCGCGGGCGCGCGGCATCGCGGTCTGCAACATGCCCGGCACCAACACGCCGGCGGTCGCCGAGGCGACGCTCCTGCTGATGCTGGCGACGCTGCGCAACCTCGCCGGCCTCGACCGCGCCTGCCGGGTAGGGCAGGGCTGGGCGCTCGGGCCGGGTCTGCAGGAGCGGGCCGGCGAGCTCTGCGGCCGCACCGTCGGCCTCGTCGGCGCCGGCATGGTGCCGAAGGCGCTGGCGCCGATGCTGCGCGGCTGCGGCGCGCAGATCATCTACTGGTCACCGCACGAGCATCCCGAGTTGGGGGTGCCGCGCCGCGATCTCCCGGATCTCCTCGCCGAGGCCGACATCGTCTCGCTGCACCTGCCGCTGGTGCCCGCCACCGAGCGCCTGATCGATGCTGCCGCGCTCGCCCGGATGAAACCGGGGGGGATCCTCGTCAACACCGCGCGCGGCGGCCTCGTCGACGAAGCGGCGCTGGTCGCGATGCTGCAGAGCGGCCACCTGCGCGCCGCCGGCCTCGACGTCTTCGCCGAGGAGCCGCTGTCGCCCGACAACCCGCTGCTCGCGCTCGACAACGTCGTCCTGATGCCGCACGTCGCCTGGCTGACGCCGGAGACGCTCGACCGCAGCCTCGACATCGCGGTCGAAAACATGCGCCGCCTGCGCGACGGCCGCGACCTATTGCACCGGGTGGTGTGATGCGCTCGCATTGAAATTAGCATCACTTGATGGCAAATATTACGCGGAACAACGGAGCGAGCAATGCGGACGACGGTAACCCTCGATGATGCGATGGTCGAGAAGGCCAAGTTCTATACCGGGATAAAAGAGACCCCGGCGCTGATCCGCGAGGCTCTCAAGAAATTGATCGAGCGCGAAGCGGCACGCCGCCTCGCTCGCCTCGGCGGCACGATGCCCGATGCCAAGGCTGCGCCGCGCCGCCGGTCAAAGCGCGCGTGATCCTCGTCGATTCCTCGGTTTGGATTAATCACCTGCGAGCGCCCGACGAGCGCCTGCTAGGGTTGCTCGATGCAGAGGAGGTTCTCGGGCATCCGTTCGTGACCGGGGAAATCGCGCTCGGCAGCCTGCCGCACCGCCGCCGCGATGCGGTTCTGCGCGATTTGCAAGACCTTCCGCAGGCCGTTGTCGCGAGCAACGAGGAGGTGCTCGATCTGATCAATGAGCTGCCGCTGTACGGGCGCGGCATCGGTTACGTTGATGCCCATCTGCTGGCGGCGGTCCGACTGACGCCCGAGGCCAGATTGTGGACGAATGAGCGGCGGCTGCGAGCCGTCGCAGCCGAGCTTGGGGTTGCGGCGATGCTGCCGCATTGAGGGGCGGGCCTGCGGAGCCCCTTACCCTCAACCGTTCAATCGAACCCTCGCGATTGCGATAGCCGTCGCGCACCATCGGCAAGAAACTCCGCCGATCGCGCAGAGCCTCGTGCGCGCTTGTATGCGTACCGGGCGAGGCGCCCCGGATCAGAGCTTTTTCACCATGTAGTGACGAGTCAGACCCGGCGGATCGCAATCAATCGTCGCGGCGACGTCGTAGCCCTGTTTCTGGTAAAAGCCCGGCGCTTCGATGCTGAGCGTCGTCAGCGCGATCCGGGTGCAGCCGCGGCGCCTGCCCTCTTCTTCCGCCATCGCCAATGCTCGGCTGCCGATCCGCGCGCGGCGCAAATCCTCGGGAAGAAAGAACCATGCGACATAAACGAGCCCGAATTCGGATCGCCCGTGCAGCCCGCCGACGACCTTGCCGGTCTTCGGATCGCGGACAAAAACCGCCAGCGGCCTAACATCGTCGTATCCGGCCTGGTCGACGTAGTAGGCGCGCAGACCATCGGTGATCACCGCCACATCGGCGGGATCACCCTCATCGGTTACGGTGATCTCAGGGTCTGCCTTGGCATCGTTACCCGTCATATCCGCCTCCGATCGCGCCGGCCCCCGCGGCCATTCGTCATGCCGGCTGGCGCCTGACGGTCCGCGGGTCGTCGACATCGAGATTGATATGCTCGCCGGGACTGGGCGTCGCGAACAATACCGTCACACCCTCCGACGAGTGAAAACGGTGCCATGCACCCTGCGGATTGACGGCGACCATTCCCGCGCGAAGCGCAAAAAATTGCCGCCCGTTCTCGTCAATGATTTCCAGGGTTCCGCTGCCGTCGAGGATGTGAATCAGCTCGTCGCCGGTCGGATGGCGTTCCCAATGACCTTTACCTGCGAACTTGGTAGCGAAAAGGGTGCCGTCGCGGTAGGCAGCCAATCGAGCGCCGCTGCCCTTGCGATCCGCCATCGTCGATTGCGGCGTCCGCCCGCGGAACATCGTCAGCTTCGCCAGCTCGGCGTTGAGATCGATGATGCTTGGCGGTCTCAACGCATCGCCGATGTCGAGATCGGGCGTGCTCGTCCGAGGGTCGTCGACATCGAGATCGATATGGTCGCCGGGGATCGTCGCGCTCATCGTGGTCCTGCCATCCACGGAGTGAAGACGGTGCCAGGCGCGCTGCGGAACGACCGCGATCATTCCGGCGCCTAGCACAAAAGATTGCGGCCCGTCCTTTTGGACGATGTCGAGAGTCGCCGTTCCGTCGAGAACGTAAACCAGCTCGTCCTCGGGATGGGTCTCCCAATGGCCTGTCCCGGCGGACTTGCCAAGAAGCAGGAGTCCGTCACGGTAACGAGCCAATTGCGTGGTGCTGCCTTTGCGCTCCGCGCGTGTCGTTTGCGGTGTCTGCCCGCGGAACATCGTGAGTCTTGCGGCCTCCGCGTCGAGATCGATGATGGTTGGCGTCGTGCTTTCCATCTCTTCCTCCATCGATTGAATGGGAGCTGCGTCGTCTGAGGAGCGTAGCGCCACAATTTAATTGCAGCGATCACCATTTTTGGAGACCGCTGGAACGTTTCCGTGGCGCTCAATTGATGGTACGAATCACTCGTCTGTAGTCGGCACATCGAGCCTCGCCAAAAAAGGAACAACTCATGTCCGCTCTTGACGGATTGGCGATTGCGGGGCGGGAGACCCGGCATGAACCGGCGACCCGTCCGCCACGATCGGGTCACAGCGCGATGGACTGGGATGATGTCCGGGTGTTCCTTGCGGTTGCCCGGGCGGGCTCGATGCGTGCGGCCGGGCGGGCGCTCGGGCTGAGCCAGCCGACCATCGCCCGCCGGTTGGCCGCGTTCGAGGTCGCCTTTGGCGGGACGCCACTGTTCGAGCGCCTGCCCGAGGGCTTGCACCTCAACGCCGCCGGCGAGCAGCTGGTGCCCGCGGCCGAGAGCGTCGAGGATGCGATGCTGACATTGGAGCGGCGGCGCGCGGCGGCCTCGCCGGTGTTGAGCGGCACGGTGCGGGTATCGACCGGCGAGTGCGCCGCTGGCTTTCTGGCCCGCTGCCTGTCGGGGCCGACAACGACGGCGCTGCCGGCCGGGATCACCTTGGAACTGGTCGAGTCGCGACAGACGGCTAACCTCGCGCGACGCGAAGCCGATATGGCGTTACGCCACCACCCGCCGGAAAGCGGCGACTTCTACGTCTCCAAGGCCGGCACCTTCGCCTGTGCGGTCTACCGGCGTCGCGGCGCGGCTGCCGATGCGTGGGTCACCTATACCGAGGAGCAAGCCCACTATGAGCCGGCGCGCTGGGTCCAGCGGCAGGTGGAAGAGTCGGGGCAGCCGGTAGCGCTGCGCGCCTCGTCAATGTTGATGCATTTGGAGGCGATCCGCGCCGGTACCGGCCGCGGCGTACTCCCTTGCTATGTCGGCGACGGCCATCCGCTGCTGGAGCGGCTGACACCGCCGATCCCCGAAATCGCCGCCGAATACTGGATCATCGTCCATCGTGATCTGCGCCGCGCCGCGTGCGTGCGCGCGGTAATCGATTGGCTCAAGGTGCTGTTTGCCGAGCAGCGGGACGTCCTCGCGGGAGTCGTGTAGGACGCAACTCACCATCGATCCCTCAGTATCCCATTTACCCTTCGGCCCTCGCGCGCGAGGGTGTTTGGTCGAGGGCCGCAAATGGCCCGGGAGGAGCGGATGTCGGAGCCAAAGACCCTGCCGTCGGCGGCGCGGGCGGCGATGGAACGGCTCAACGCCGAGGCCGCGGGGCTGCACATCTGGCTGCGCACCCAGGCCAACGCGCCGGCGCAGCGCTCGTGGTTCAAGGATGGCGGGCTGGAGGCGGGTGGTGCGGTGGCGGCCGGGCGGGTCGGCGCGAACCAGATGAAGGCGGCGCCCTATCGTTGGCGGTGGCGTGAGATCGGGCCCTACCTCGACCGCATCAGCGAGATCGCGAAGGATGCTGACGTCTCGCCGATCGAGTTCGCCGACCGCCAGCAGTTTCTCCTAGTCAACCCCGGCCTCGGCGGGCGCCTCCAGGTGGCGAGCACGATCCGCTGCGCGGTGTCGATCTATAATCCCGGCGATGTCGCGCCGGTGCACATGCACACGCCGAACGCCAGCCGCACGATCCTCTCCGACAACGGCGGCTACACGACGATCGAGGGCGAGCGCTGCGTGGCGGCGCGCGGCGATCTGATCCTCACCCCCAACGGCACCTGGCACGACCACGGCAATGACGGGGCGACGCCGGTCGTCTGGGCCGACATCCTCGACTTCCCGCTCCTCGAATTCCTCGATTGCAGCTGGATCGACGAGGATTTCCCTGGCGAGCGCGAGGGCAACGCGCGCGCCCAGAAGCCGCTGCTCGCCGACGGCCATTCGGCGCGGCTCTACGGCAAGGGCGGCATGCTGCCCGGCTTTGTCTCGCATCGACGCGGGATCGGCCGCGACACCAGCCCGGTGTTCCACTACCGTGGCAGCGAGATCCGCGAGGCGCTCGACGCGCTGCGCGGCGAGGCGGGCGACCCGTACGCGGGGATCACCCTCAGCTTCGTCAACCCGGCGACCGGCGCCAGCCTGTTCCCGACGCTCGACTACTCGGCGCAATTGCTGCGCCCCGGCGAGGCGACCCGGTGGAAGCGCGAGACCGCCAATACCTTCGCCATCGTGCTCGACGGCGAGGGGACGACCGAGATCGCCGGGCACGCCTATGATTGGCAGCAGAACGATTTGTTCGTCGTCCCCAATTTCCTGTGGCGGCGCCACATCAACACGGGGCCGGGCGACGCGATGCTCTATCTGTGCTCCGACCGCCCGCTGTTCGAAAAGATCGGCCAATACCGCGCCCAGGGCCGCGGCGCCGGCGGCGAGGTCGTTGAATTGGCGAGTTAGGCCGCCGTCGCCGATCGGGCGGATTACGGCACCAGTTCCTTCGCCGTAGGGATCGGCGCGGCGAGATCGGGGTCGAGCATCATCTGCAGCTGGCGCTTCACCTGCCGCATCCACTCGGAGAACTGTTCGCGCTCGGGCTGCGACAACCGCGCCAGCGCATCGTCGACGGTGCCGTCGGCGATCTGCGCCAATTGCACTTGGATCAGATCGGCCTCGGCGGTCAGGTGGAGCCGGTTGACCCGGCGGTCGGCGGCATCGGGCCGGCGCACGACCCAGCCCTTCTTTTCCATGCGGTCGACCATGCGCCCGGCGGTCGCCTTCTCGACTTCGAGCATCTCCGCCAGCTCCGATTGGGTGGCGCCGGGTCGGCGATAGAGCCGGTTGATCACCAGCCATTGCGACCGCGTGAGGCCAAGGCCGCGTACCCGCCGATCGAAGGCAGTGCGCAACAGGCGCGCGACATCGGAGATCAGAAAGCCGATATGACGCTCGTCGTCGGCAGGCAAGCGGGTTCCCCCGGTTCGATGCCTAGCTTATGGTCGTTTAGCATACCTTCCGTCAGGCGACAAACCAACGCATTCCCACTCCCTCCCCTTGATGGGGGAGGGCCGACGCCTCACCCGGCTCCCGTCTCTCTGCTATTCCCGTTGCGCTGCGTCGTCTGGGCCGGCCGGGTTCAGATGCGGCGGCGGGGCGATGCGGGTCGAGAAATCGCCGGTCAGCCGCGCTTCGCGGTCATGGTGCAGGGCCCAGCGCACCGACGGAAAGGCGATGTCGTCCCAGGGGATCGCGTCCCATTCGAAGAGGCCGACTTCGAGGCTCTCGGGGCCCGCGGCGATCCGTTCGTCGATCAGCCGGGCGCGGTAGATCAGCTGCACCTGGCTGAGCCGCGGAATGTCGTAGATCGCCAGCAACCCCTCGATCCGGATGCGCGCCTCGGCCTCTTCCCAAGCTTCGCGCTCGGCGCCGGCGCTGGTCGATTCGTTGAGTTCGAGATACCCGGCCGGCAGCGTCCAGAAGCCGCGCCGCGGATTGATCGCCCGCCGGCACATCAAGACGCGCTCCTCCCAGCGCACCACCGAGCCGACGACGATCTT
>DASYUS010000045.1:0-1731 GCA_036000945.1 Allostellaceae bacterium | reverse complement strand
CACCAAAGCCCGGCGAGGCGACAACTCGGGCCAATCCCGGCGCGCGCCAACCTCTTGCGGCAAGCCGTCGCACAAGTCTCGCCCCCGCTCCAACCCTCCCCCCGCAGGCGGGGAGGGAGGGATGGAGGCGTGGCCCCTTGTCCCCGACGATCCTGCCTTTCACCGGTGCGCTTTCGCGACCATATTTGCCGGCAGAGCACAACGGAGCCGCCGATGACCAATCTTGCCGTGACCAACGAGCTGTTCTTCGACCGCACCGGCATGGATCCGCAGCGGGTCGAAGCCCTGGTCGGCGAGGCGCTCGCCGGGATGGACGACGGCGAGCTGTTCCTCGAATACAACCAGTCGGAAAGCGTGGCGCTCGACGACGGCCGCATCAAGAGCGCCTCGTTCGACACGACCCAGGGCTTTGGCCTGCGCGCCGTCGCCGGCGAGGCGGCCGGCTATGCCCATGCGTCCGAATTGTCGGAGGCGGCGATCAGGCGCGCGGCGAGTGCGGTGCGCGCGGTGGCGCTCGGCCACGAGGGCACGATCGCCGAGCCGCCACCGGGCACCAACCGCAGCCTCTACACCGACCTCAACCCGCTCGGTACCGTCGACCTGGGGGCGAGGACGCGGCTCTTGACCGAGATTGACGCCTATGCCCGCGGCCGCGACCCGCGCGTGCGCCAGGTGATGGCCTCGCTCTCCGGCGTCTGGCAGGCGGTGCAGATCCTGCGCCCGGACGGCCGCCGCGCCGCCGACATCCGCCCGCTGGTGCGGCTCAACGTCGCGATCGTCGTCGGCGACGGTGACCGCATGGAGACCGGGTCGCACGGCGCCGGCGGCCGCGTGACCTATGATTATTACCTCGACCCCGCGCACTGGCAGGCGCAGGTCGAGGAGGCGCTGCGCCAGGCGCTGGTCAATCTCGGCTCGGTGCCGGCGCCGGCCGGCGAGATGACCGTGGTGCTCGGCTCCGGCTGGCCCGGCGTGATGCTGCACGAGGCGGTCGGCCACGGGCTCGAGGGCGATTTCAACCGCAAGAAAACCTCGGCGTTTTCCGGGCGGGTCGGCCAGCGCGTGGCGGCCAAGGGCGTCACCGTCGTCGATGACGGGACGCTGCCCGATCGCCGCGGCTCCTTAACGATCGACGATGAAGGGACGCCCTCCGGCTATACCGTGCTGATCGAGGATGGCATCCTCAAAGGCTATATGCAGGACCGCCTCAACGCCCGGCTGATGGGCGCGGCGCCGACCGGCAACGGCAGGCGCGAGAGCTTCGCCCACGCGCCGATCCCGCGCATGACCAACACCTACATGCTGGCCGGGAAGCACGACCCGCAGGAGATCATGCAATCGGTCAAGCGCGGCCTTTACGCCGTTAATTTCGGCGGTGGCAGCGTCGATATCACCTCGGGCAAGTTCGTCTTTTCCGCCTCGGAAGCCTACCTGATCGAGGACGGCAAGATCGGCCCGGCGGTGAAGGGCGCGACCCTCATTGGCAACGGCCCCGACGCGCTCACGCACGTCACCATGATCGGCAACGACATGTGCCTCGATCCTGGCATCGGCATGTGCGGCAAGGACGGGCAGAGCGTGCCGGTGGGCGTGGGACAGCCGACCATCCGCATCGAGGGGTTGACGGTCGGCGGCACGGCGTAAGTTCGGCGCGGCGCATCCGACTTACCGGCATTCCCGTATATCGGTCATGACCATGAAACGCAGACACTTCATCGCAGCCCTCGCGGG
>DASYUS010000044.1:0-1802 GCA_036000945.1 Allostellaceae bacterium | reverse complement strand
TTCAGCTCGGACCGGCAGGAAGCGAAAGCAGGCCTCGGCGAGTTCCCGGCGGCCCTCGCGCGCCAGCATGTCGTCGAGCCTGGCCCGCAGCGCGTGGAGATGCAGGACGTCCGAGGCCGCGTATTTGAGTTGCGCCGGGGTGAGTTCCGCCGCTCCCCAGTCGGAGGATTGCTGCTCCTTGGACAGCTCGACGCCAAGCAGGTCCTTGCACAGATCCTTGAGGCCGTGACGGTCGGTAAAGGTGCGGGTCAGGCGCGAGGCGATTTTCGTGCAGTAGATGGGCGACGCCGTGACGTTGAGGAAGCGGCGCAGCACCGCGACATCGAAGCGGGCGAAATGGAAGATCTTGACCACGGCCGGATCGGCAAGCAGGGCTTTGAGCCGGGGGGCCTCGTAGCGGCCTTTCGCCAGGCGGACGATATGGCAATCCCCGTTGCCGCCGGAGAGCTGCACGAGGCAGAGCCGGTCGCGATTCGGGTTGAGGCCCATCGTCTCGGTGTCGACGGCGATCGCGGTGCCGAGGCGCACGCCTTCGAGAAGATCGCCTTCGTGAAGTTCAATAGCCATCGGGCGGGGTCCTTTCACTTAAACCCCGCCCGGAGAATGGTGCCCGAGAGAAGACTCGAACTTCCACGGCCTTTCGACCACTAGAACCTGAATCTAGCGCGTCTACCAATTCCGCCACCCGGGCACTCTCCGGAACGGAGGCGGAGAGGCATAAGCGTCGGGGCGGGCGCTGTCAATCGCGCCGCTGACCTGCTAGATATCGGCCCGGATTAGGGGATTCGCGGCGCGTCTGGGCGTGGCCGCTAAATCAAGAGGACAGCATGGCGGCGACGGCCAGGCGGGTGACGGTATTCGGCGGGTCAGGCTTTATCGGCCGCTATCTCGTCAAACGGCTGGCGGCGGAGGGCTGGGTGGTTCGCGTAGCGGTCCGCGACCCCGTCGCGGCGGCGTTCCTCAAGCCGGCCGGCAATGTCGGCCAGATCGTGCCGATGCGCTGCAACGTGCGCGACGAGGACACCGTGGCCGCGGCGGCTACCGGCGCCGATGTCGTGATCAATCTGGTCGGCATTCTCTATGAGTTCGGCCGCCAGCGTTTCGACGCGGTACAGGCCGAGGCGCCGGCGCATATCGGCCGTGCTGCCGCTGCCGCCAAGGTTGCGCGCTACATCCACGTCTCGGCCATCGGCGCTCACCCCGAATCCCCGGCGCGTTACGCCCGTACCAAAGCGGCCGGCGAGGCCGGCGCCCGGGCTGCGTTTCCCGGTGTCACCATCGTCCGGCCATCGATCGTCATCGGGCCGGAGGACGGCTTTTTCAACCGCTTCGCGCGCATGGCGCAGCTCTTGCCGTTCTTGCCGCTGATCGGCGGCGGCCATACGCGCTTCCAGCCGGCCTATGTCGGCGATGTTGCCGACGGCCTGATCGCCGCCATCAAGGATGCAAGCACTGCGGGCCGCATCTACGAGCTGGGGGGACCGCGTATCTATACGTTCCGTGAGCTCATGGAGCTGATGCTGCGAGTGGTCAACCGCCGCCGCTGGCTCGTTTCAGTGCCGTTCGGCCTGGCCGAGATGAAAGCCGCCGTGCTGCAGCTGCTGCCGGTGCCGCCGCTGACGCGCGATCAGGTCAAGCTGCTCGAGGCTGGCGACAACGTCGTGGCGCCCGGCGCTCTGACCTTCGCCGATCTCGGCCTTCAGCCGCAGGCGATCGAGGCGATCCTGCCGACCTACCTCGATATCTACCGGTCGGGCGGTCGTTTCGCGGCCAGCCGCGTCGCCTAACGCCCGCGCTCGAGA
>DASYUS010000043.1:0-4062 GCA_036000945.1 Allostellaceae bacterium | reverse complement strand
GATGTCGGCCGAGACCGCCGCGCATCTGCCGGTCATGAGCTTTGCCTCGGGCGCGACCAACTCGATGCGCGGCGCGGCGTTTCTCTCCGGGCTCGACGATGCGATGGTCGTCGATGTCGGCGGCACCTCGACCGATGTCGGCCAGCTGCGCCGCGGCTTTCCGCGCGAGGCCAATTCGGTCGTCGAGATCGGCCAGGTACGCACCCTCTTCCGCATGCCCGACCTAATGTCGATCGGCCTCGGCGGCGGAAGCATCGTTGCGCCGGAGCCGCTGCGGGTCGGGCCCGACAGCGTCGGCTATCGGCTGAACAGGGAAGCTCTGGTGTTCGGCGGCACGACCCTGACGGCGACCGACGCTGCCGTCGCCGCTGGGCGGCTCGTCCTGGCCGGCCCCTCAGAGCCGCCGCCGGTGCCGCGCGCGCTGGCCGAAGCAGTGTTGGACGAGGTGCGGCAACAGATCGAGGACGCGGTCGACCGGATGAAGACCGGAGCGGACGACGTCATACTAATCGCTGTCGGCGGCGGCGCCTTTCTCGTGCCCGATCGGCTCGTCGGCGTGTCGCGGGTGATCCGGGTGCCGCACGGCGAGTGCGCCAACGCGGTCGGCGCCGCGATCGCGCAAGTGAGCGGCGAGACCGACCAGGTCTACCGCGAGATGAGCCGTGAGGCGGCGATCGCCGCGGCCGAAGCGCAAGCGGTGGAGCGCGCCGTCGCCGCCGGCGCCGAGCGCACGACGCTCGCGACTGTCGATGTCGAAGACATGCCGCTCGCGTACCTGCCCGGCAACGCGCTGCGGGTCAGGGTGCGGGTCGCCGGCGAAATGCGCGGGCCGGCAGATTGACCGGCTACGCCGGGAAGAGAATCGACTCGCGCTGGTAGAGGCGAAAGCCGAGCCAGAGGAGGAGGCCGGTCACCACCAGCGTCGCCGCCCCGGTGATGCCGACGAACAGCCAGCTCACCGCCTCGCTGCGCACCAGCTGGCCCATCAAGAGGGTCTGGCCAAAGGTCGGGATCGCCGCCAAGAGCGGCCGTGCGTTGACCGGCGCCAGCGCCAGCACCATGCCGGCGAGCCCGGGGATCAGCGGCAACAGGCCGAGATAGGTCTGCGCCTCCTTCATCGTGCGGGTGACCGCCGAAATCAACAGCTGCGTCGCGCCGGCGAGGACGACGAGCGGCAGGCAGACCGAGACGACCAGCATCAGCCGCAACGCGCCCGGCGGCGCGACCAGCCCGAGCGACTCCTGCGGCACGCTGTGCAGCATGATCCAGAACCCGACGCCCTGAACGGCGAGCGCCATCAGCGTAAAGACCATCGCCGCGCCGATCTTGCCGCTCAGCACCTGAAAGCGGGTGACCGGGTTCATCAAAAGCGGCTCGAACGAGCCGCGCTCGCGCTCGCCGGTCGTCGAGTCGAGGGCGACGTGGACCCCGCCGGTGAACAGCGTGAAGATCAGAAACGGCGGGATCATCGTCAGGAAGATGACCGCCGGTCCTGCCGCCCGGCCGATGTTCTCCTGCTCGATCTTGAGGATGTTCATCGTCTCAGCCGGCACGCCGATGGCGCCCAGCCGGTGGCGCAGCATCTCGCGCTGGTAGGTATTGAGGAGTTCCACGATGCGCCCGGTGGCGACGATGCTGTCGAAGCGCGACGGGTTGGCGACGAGCTGAACCGAGAGCGCGCTTTCCCGGATCGAAGCGGGCCGAGTGGGCAGGATCAGCGCGAAGGCGGCCCAGCCGCCCTGCACCAGCACTCGGACATCGCCCTCCAGCGGCTGCATCGTCGCGCCCGAATCCTCGAGAAAGCGGACGAGATCGGGCGCGCTCTCGGGGTGAACGATCGGCACCACCAGCGGCGGCAGTTCTTTGACCTGCATCGTGCCGCCGACAAACAAAAACATCAGCCCGAGGAGAAGCGGTCCCATCAGCGGATAGATCATCGAAATGAGGATGCTGCGCACGTCGCGCAGGTGGTCGACCACCTCCTTGCGAAACACGGTGAGGATGGCGCGCATCCTCATTCGCCGGCGGCAAGTGTGGAGAATTGTGCGGCGGGCTGGGTCGCCGCCATAAACACCTCTTCCAGATCATGCAGCCCGGTGGCGCGGCGCAGCTCGGCCGGCGTGCCCTGCAGCACGACATGGCCGTCGGCGAGCACGACGATGCGGTCGGCGAGCGCGCTCACCTCCTGCATGATGTGGCTGGTCAACAGGATGCAGCGCCCCTCGCTGCGCAGCCGGCGCAACAGGTCGCGCACGGCGCGGCTCGTCGCCACATCGAGGCCGTTGGTCGGCTCGTCGAGCATGATGTTGTGCGGCCGGTGCACGAGCGCGCGGCCGAGCGCGACCTTCATCTGCTGGCCGCGCGAAAACCCCTTGGCGCGGCGGTCGATGAAATCCTCCATGCGCAATGTCGCCACCAGCTCGGCGATGCGGGTTTCGAGCTCGCGCCGCGCGATGCCGTGCAGCTCGCCGAAATAGCGCAGGTGCTCGCGCGCTGTCATCCTGAGGTAAAGCGCGCGGATGTCGGGCAGGACGCCGAGCCGGCGGCGCGCCTCCAGCGGCTCCCTCTGGCCGTCGACGCCGTCGATCAGCGTCGTCCCGCGGTCCGGCCGCAGCACCGTGCAGATCAGCCGGAACATCGTCGTCTTGCCCGCGCCGTTCGGGCCGATGAGGCCGGTGATCTCGCCGTCGCGCGCGACAAAGCTGACATCTTCGACGACCCTGAGCGCGCCAAACGACTTTGCCAGACCGCGAACCTCGATCATCCGATTCCCATGCTGAGCGCCGCCCGTCGACGGCACCGGCATTTCGCCGCGATGGCGGCGCCGGGGTCAAGGCGCCAGAAGCGGAAATCGCATCAAATACAATCGGCACGAGCCCGAGGCGTCAGTCTCCCGCCTTGCGCCAATCGTCCGCGAATTGGCGCAGCTGGCCGGCTTCGAGGTCGGACACCGCCCACAACGCCATCCCGTTCTCGCTCCAGTGCACAACGTTATAGCCCTGGTGCGCAGTGGTCTCACGCAACCGAACGGCGCCACTCGCCGCCGGCCAGACATACAGATCGATCCAGTGCTTGTCGCGCTGGTAGACCAGCGCGGCGACGGGCCGGCCGCCGATGTAGTCGAGCCGCCCGCCGCGCAGCGGGAAGCGCTTGGCGGCGAGATCCTTGACCGGCGGGGCGAAATCGATGCGGCCGTCGAACCACGGCTTTATCGCGTGCCGATCGCTCGATACGACGTCCTGCAGGTGCCCGGGCTGCAGCGCGCGGACATGCCCGGCGACAACCTGCTCGGCCAGATCGGACGTGCGCGGAGTCAGCAGCAAGATCGAGATCGCCGCAGCGCACGCGGCGCCAAGGCCGAAGCCTGCCAGGGACGACCACCAGCGCCACAAGCGCCTGAGCCCGCTCGGCCTCTGCCCCCGTCCTAATCCTTCCCCGCTTCGCCCCCGCCCTAACCCTCCCCCGCCTGCGGGGGTGAGAAAGGTGGGGGCTGCGGAGGAGGGACGCGGGGGGGCGGACGAAGCCGTCGCGGCAGCGATCTTCGCCATCAGCCGGCTGCGTGCATCGTCGGGCATCCAGTGATACGGCGCCTCGCCGAGTAGCGCCCGGGCTTGCGCCAGTTCGGCGGTGGCGGCCTGGCAGACCGAGCAGTTCGTCCGATGCGACGCGAGCGCCGCTGCCGCGGCGGCGTCGAGCTCGCCGTCGAACTCGGCCTGGACCAGAAGAACCTGGTCGCACCTGGGTGCCGTATTCATGCGGCTTCGCCCTTCGCGGCCGCCTCGGCCAGTAAATGCCGCGCCCGCCACAGTCGCGACATCACGGTCCCGATCGGGATGCGGGTGATCTCCGCGATCTCCTTGTACGACAGCTCCTCCAATTCGCGCAGGACCAGAGGCTCGCGCAATTCGACGGGCAGGGCGGCGATCAGCTCGTGCACCTGCCGAAACCCGCGGGCCTTGATCAGCGCCGTTTCGGGATCGTCGCCGCCGGCGGCAAGATCCTCGCCCGCGACCGTCCCCGGTTCCCCTGGTTCGCCCAGCGGCACAAATTGCACGCCGCGGT
>DASYUS010000042.1:0-1778 GCA_036000945.1 Allostellaceae bacterium | reverse complement strand
GCGCACACCACCTCGCGGGCGACGGCGATCGCGCTGGGGCCGACCGGGCCCCATTCGATGACGTCCTCGGTGCCGGAATGGACGCCGACCGTCGGCACGCCGAGGCCGGCGGCAATGTGCTTCGGTCCGCTGTTGTTACCGAGAAACAGCGAGAAGCCGGTGAGCAGCCCAGGCAGTTCAGCGAGCGGCAATTTCCCGACCAGCGACGTGACCGCATTCGGGCGGCGCACCCGCTCGACGATGGCGGCAGCGACCTCCTCGTCGCCGGGACCGCCGATCAGCACGATGTGCGCCCCGTCCTGTTCGATCAGCCGATCGACCACCGCGGCAAAATATTCCGCCGGCCATTGCCTGGCGTCGTTGCCGACCGTCGGATGGACGCAGACCAGCGGCCCGAGCGATCGGCCGCGATTGAGCGCGGCCAACGCCGGCGGGGCAGCAGGGCGGGCGGCGATCACCGTGCGATCGTCCTCGCCGGCGGCGGCGATCGCATCGACCAGGTTGACCAGATCGTCGAGGTTGTGCTGGCGTTTCCTTGCGTAGATCTGGTCGCCGGTCCATTCCAAGGCGATGTCGAGCCACGGGAACTGGTTGCGAAAGTCGAAACCGGCAAGAAAGCGGGCGCCGGTATGCTGCAGCACGGGGCGGGTCTCGGTGTGCTTGCGCAGATCGACAGCAAGGTCGAACCGCTCGGGCGCGAGCCGCTCGCGCAATTCCTGCCAGTCTTCCTCGGCTAGCTCGATTTCCCCCAGCGCCGAGCGGGCGTGAAAGAAGTCGAACTCGATCGTCTCGTCGACGCTCGCCTCGAGCGCCCATACCGGGCGCGAGGCATGCGAGGTCAACACCGAGATACGGGCGTCGGGGAAATGCTGCCTGAGCCTGCGGACCGCCGGAAACGCCAGGATGCAGTCGCCGATATGGTCGAGCTTGACGACGAGTATCCGGCGGATTTCCGCGCGCCGCAGGATCGGCCGGCCGGTCACCAACAGGCGCGTCGGCTCACGATCGACGGCAAACCCGTCCTGGTTTTTCGCCAGATGGGGGTTGAAGTACGGGTCGCCCTCCAGGAAGAGGTCGCGCCACCGACTGTCGAACGCCGCCTCGTCATAGACGTCGTCAAGCCCGGATCGGCTGATCGCCTCGTGATGAACGAGCGTGACATGCGGGGTATAGACGATGAGCTGCCCGCGCTGCCAGACGCGCAGACAGTAATCGAGGTCGTTGTTGACGATCGAATGCGTTTCGTTAAAGCCGCCCAGCGCGTCGAAGGTGTCGCGCCGGGTGAGGAAGCAGGCCCCGGTCACCGCGATGACGTTGCGCTGGGTCAAGGCGAGGCCGAAATATCCGGGATCCTCCTCGGCGGCATAGCGGAAGGCGTGGCGCGCCTGCCCGAGCGCGGCGAGAAACATGCCGGCATGCTGGACCCGCCGGTCGGGATACAAGAGGCGTGCGCCGACGACCCCGACCTCCGGCCGCTGCGCCTCCTCGACGAGCGCGCCGAGCCACTCCGGATCGTCGATTTCGATGTCGTCGTTGAGAAACAGCAGGTACTCGCCACTCGCCGCGGCGGCGGCAAGGTTGTTGAAGTGCGACCAGTTGAACGTCTCCTTGGCGGAGATGACGTGGTCGGCGTTGCGGCTCAGCCACTGCCGCCATTTGCGGTCGGCCGCGGGGATGTTCTCGATGCAGATGATTTCGTAATCGTCGTAGGCGGTCACCTCGCGCAGCGTCGTGATGCAGGTCTCGATCATGCCCTCGGCGGCGCAGGTCGGGATGAT
>DASYUS010000041.1:0-4438 GCA_036000945.1 Allostellaceae bacterium | reverse complement strand
GGCCGCGGATGCCTGATCTTGCGGAGGTCGATCGGCCGAACTCGGCCCCTCACCCCATCCCTCTCCCCGCCTGCGGGGAGAAGGATGGGGTGAGGGGCAAGCGCCGCTCGGCTAACGCGTCACGCTGGCGCCCGGCGCGGTCGCCCGCGTCGGCGCAGCCGGTGCGGTCACCGGCGCCGACGCCCCCGACTTGTAGACCCGCACGGTTTCCCGGAAGATCGTCAGCACATGGTCGAGGGCATAGGGGTTGTAGTCGACATTGCTGTAGCAGACGACGTAGCGCCCGGCGCCGGTCGGCGGATCGGCGATCAGGTTGAGGTCGGAATAGACAATGCGACCCGACTTGAGCGGGCCGAAGCCGATCTTGCCGTGGGTTACTTGAGTGCCATTGAGGCGCAGAGCGGCGGCGATCTCCGAGCGCGTGAAATAGCTGGAATCCGATCCGTGCGCTGACTTCTTCAGCAAGTCGGTCATGTCGCCATGGCTGGCGCCCGGCAGCACGCTGCCGATGAGGATCGTGACCCCGAGTCGCGCCATCGTGTCGGTCGTCGAGCCTTGTTTGGTATCGGTGTCGTTGGCGCACGGGATCGTGATGACGTCGGCGCCGCTGTAGTCCCCGGCCAGCCAGACGCCCGTTTTGCTCGAAGCGTCGAAAAACCCGTGTTTCAGCATCACACCGTTGAGATAGGCGTAGCCGACGCCGCGGATGCAGCGTCCGGCCTCGGCATTGTCGCTCGGCACGATCATCTTTTCGAGCGAGGTGGTGTAGCCGTTGGTGAAGCGCACGCTCATCCCGCCGCCGCTGCCGCTCGCGGTGAAGACGTCGCGCCATCGCGGCAGCCGGACGTTGGGCGCGCGGCCGGTGACCATCGGACAGCAGACCGCGATCTGCGGGTCAACCTCGGCTGCGAGCATGCGGAAGAGGGTGTCGGGGTTCGCCGGGTTTCGCGCCCTGGCGAAGCGCTGAACCAGGTCGCGCAGCGCGTGCGCCGCGTACAGACAGGCGACCTTCAGCATGCTTGCCGCGTAATGCTCGACATCGGCGTTGAACCCGGCGGACGGGTAGTCGTCACTGCCGCCGGAGCCTGTGAGATCGACGATCGTCAGGCCGAAGGGCGGCGGGTGGCCCGCGACGGTGACCGCCGTGACCGCCGCGTTCAGGGCGCTTTGCAGCGGCGCGTTGTTGACCAGCTTGATGCTGGGCGCCGCCGCAAACAGCGGAACCGGCGGCGGTGGAGGTGGCGCCATCGTGGTGTCTCCTTCGGACGTTGCATTGTCGCGGCACAGCGGGTCGCTGAACGGCCCGCCGGTTATCAACGTTCGATCGAGATGCGGATGATGATATCACCCCTTCTGGCAATGGTCTTATCCGGAGTTTGCCGGCATGTTGTGATGACGGTCGCCGGCGATCAATGCGGCCGCGGCGCCGGCACGGGATGACGAAGCGGAGGGACAGATGAAATTCGGCGTGTTTATCAGCGCGCAGCAGCCGCGCTCGGACGACCCGGTCCGGCGGTTTCGCGAGGCGGTCGAGCAGGCGCGGCTGGCCAAGCAGGCCGGGTTCGACGGGCTGGCCGCCGGGCATCATTATCTCTCGCCGCCTTACCAGTCGCTGCAAAGCCTGCCGCTCCTGGCGCGGCTCGGCGGCGAGGCGCCGGGGATGGACCTCCTCTTGTCGGTGCTGCTCTTGGCGATGCTCAACCCGGTGCAGACCGCCGAGGAGGTCGCCAGCCTCGACATCATGTCGGAGGGACGGGCCGTCTTCGGCATCGGCATCGGCTACCGCGGCGTCGAATACGAGGCGTTCGGCACCAATTCGAAGGAGCGGGTGCCGCGCATGCTGGAAGCGCTCGACCTGATCAAGCGCCTGTGGACCGAGGAGGTCGTCACCTTCGAGGGCCGCTTCTTCCGGGTGCACGACGCCACCTGCACGATCCGCCCGGTGCAGAAGCCCTTTCCGCCGATCTGGGTCGCTGCCAACGCCGACCCCGCGGTGGTGCGCACGGCGCGGATGGGGCTCTCATGGTTCGTCAACCCGCACGCCGCGCTGCCGACGATCGAGCGGCAGTGGGAGCGTTACAAGCAGGCGCTCGCCGAAGCGAGCCACCCGATGCCGGCGGTGCGCCCCATTTGCCTCGAGCTGCACGTCGCGCCGACGCATGAGGAAGCGGTCGCGACGGCTCGGCCGTTTCTCGAATCGAAATACGCCGCCTATGCCGATTGGGGCCAGGACAAGGCGTTGCCGGGCGAAGAAAGCTTCCGCGTCGCCTTTGACGACCTGGCGCGCGACCGTTTCATCCTCGGCACCCCCGACGAGGTCATCGCCGAGATCGAGGAACGGGTGCGCCGCCTCGAATCGAACTACCTGATCTTCCGGATGGGCTGGCCCGGCATGGAGGCGGCGAAAATCCTCCGCGTTGTTGAGCTGATGGGCAGCCGCGTCCTACCCCATTTCCACCAAAAATACGGCCGCGGCTGAGCCACCGCGACCCCCGGGCACACCATGCCTTGTCGTCCCTGCGAAAGCAGGGACCCACCTCGCCGCCGCCTGTGCGGTTTCCCAACGGGGTCCCCGCTTTCGCGGGGACGACAATTGAAGGGGCAATATCCGCGCCTCGTCGCCGCCGCCTGTGCGGTTGCCCAAGCGCACCAGGACGAACCCGACTAATTCGCGGCAAAGCAGTAGAAGAGGCCGTTGCCGCCGGTGCTTCTGAGATCGTTCTGGCTGCAGCCGCCGTCGGGGCCGCGCGAGGGGTGCGACGAATTCCACGATTTTGACGCCGCGTCGTCGCGCAATCCCTGGCGGTCGATATGGCCGACGATCGCCACGCCCTGGGTGCTGCTCGTCCAATTGCGGCAGGTCTTGTCCTCGTTCGGCGGAAAGGCCCTGCCGTCCGGCTGCGAGCCGGTCAGCACGTCGTGATAATTCGGCGTGTAACCGCGATGTGCGACGATCGTGCCGCGCTCGGTCAGCGAGGTCTGGATGCCCAGCTTGTTGCCGTCGCCATGCAGATCATCGACGTCCTTGGCGACGATTTCGCCCTTGAAATTCTGCCAGGGCCCGCGCCCGATGCGGTCGCGGGCGTTGACCGCGGTCGCCCCATCGACCGCCTGGGTGCTGAGATAAGCCCGCCAGGTCTTGCCGCCGGCGCCCGCGTTCTGCGCCAGCGTCTGGCACTGCCGGTCGGCGCCCTCCAAGCCGCCCAGATCGGCGCCCTTGCCAAGCCCGGCGGTGGTGACGAAAAACGTCATGTTGGGCGATTGCGGCGGCGGCTGCTGCGCCTCAGCCGGCGCCGCGCCCCACGCGATGACGGCAACCGAGGCAAGCGTGGCAAAACGTTTCGTCTTGGACATCATCGCCCTCCCGTTTCGACCCGGCTCGCACGCCCCGACGGCAAACCTGCCATCGACGCGCCAGCTGAACGACGGCTCCCCGGTGCTGCCAACGATATTGAGGATATTCCGCAACCGCCTCGACGCCAAATTCGACCCTCGCCCTGCGGGATCATTTCTGCGTGATGACCCCGCGTGGGCGGCGGTGAGGGGTGTAGGATGGGTTGAGCGCAGCGAAACCCATCGCCCGACCCCGGAAGTACCTTTGCGATGGCAAATTATCGCCGCAATTTCGTCGCCAGCGGCAGCTTGTAGTCGACGCGGTAATCCAGCGGATCGTCGCTCACAATCCGTAGGCGGTTGACAACGCGGCGCCCGAGATACATCTATCGAGGAGAATTAGCAACAAGATAATTGCTATATCGATATGATGCCGAGCGCGGATTTCCATCGGGTCGGCCAACACCCGCTCGCATTCCCGGCGCAAGCCGGGAGCCACTTGTCAACGTCACGGCGCCGGACCGGTGGATCCCGGCTTGCGCCGGGAATGCGGTATTTGGGTGAGGCCGGGCGGGGTTCGATTGCGCAAGCGCAATCGGCGCTGAATTCCCTGCACCAATTCCCTGCAATCCGCCGAAATTCCCTGCCGTGGCGCCACCAAATTCCCGGTGGTCGCGGACAAAACCGAGCCGCGACAACGACTTGGCCGACGATGATAAAAAAATTCCCTGCCGGGCAGGGAAGCAGGGAACGCAGAAAGGGCCGCCTCTGGTGGAGCGGCCCCCTTGCCCCTCACCCCAACCCTCTCCCCGCGCGCGGGGAGAGGGAGCTCACTCTTCGGCGGCAGCGAAATTCCCGCGGCATCGAAGTAGACGACTCCGTCTCCGGCGCTCTCGACGCGCGGAGAGAAAGTCTCCGCGACTTCGGCGAGCGTCTCTTGCGCGGCGCGCTCGCTTTCACGGTCGCGTCCGCGCGCGAGCAGATCGGGCAGAAGAGCCCGCGCCTGGGGCAGCGTCATGCCCGCCTGGATGCCGGCGCGACGGGCCGGGCGGGTCGCGGCCACCACGCGCGCGGCGTTGCCGTTGCCTTCGAAGACCGCGACCGC
>DASYUS010000040.1:0-2229 GCA_036000945.1 Allostellaceae bacterium | reverse complement strand
GAGGTCGCCGGAGAAATTGTAGGTCGCCAGCGCGCCGCGCGAGCGCCGCCCGCGAAACGCCTGCGCCACCAGATTGGCGGCGATCGGGTGCTGCACGCTGGCGCCGATGCCGCCGACGACGAGCGCCACGGTCAGCACGGCAAACCCGGCGCTGGCGCCGGCGACGAGATAGCCGATCCCGACCAGCGCCGTCCCAAGCCCCAGCAGCAGCGGCCCGCCGAGCCGCTCGGCGAGCGTGCCCGCCGGCACCTGGAAGCCGGCCATCGACCCGGTGTAGAGCGCGCGCAACAGGCCCACCTCGGCATAACCGAGGCCGAATTCGGCCTGCCACAAAGGCAGCAGCACGTAAAGCAGGTCGGTATAGCCGTCGTGCAGGATGTGCGCGCCGCAGGCGACCCCCATCGTGCGCCGCTCGGGCGCTGCGACCCGGCCGAACCGTTCCGTGATCAGAGACATCGCCCCCGCCACATGACTGCAACGAAACCGTCATCAGGCTGTCACGCCGAGCGCGGCGACGCAATGATTTGCCGGCCGGGCGAGCCACGCATATTTTGCCGCTGATGCCCGGCGCTCGCCGCCTCTCTCGCTCTCCCCGCAAGCGCCGCGAGCGGGGAGAGGGCCGGGGTGAGGGGCGAAACTCAGGATGCGAGGAGACAGCGATGGCCGATTTCGATCTCGTCGTCCGCAACGGCACGGTGGCGACCGCCGCCGACACGACAGAGTGCGACATCGGCGTCAAGGACGGCGTCATCGTTGCGCTCGGGCTCGGCCTCGCCGCCGGCGCGCGCGAGATCGACGCGAGGGCCAAGCTCGTGCTCCCCGGCGCCATCGACAGCCATTGCCACATCGAGCAGATGTCGTCGGCCGGGGTCCTCTGCGCCGACGATTTCTACAGCGCCACGGTGTCGGCGGCGTTCGGCGGCACGACGACGGTCATCCCGTTCGCCGCCCAGCACCGCGGCCAGTCGCTGCGCCAAGTCGTCGCCGACTACCACGCCGCGGCGGGGCCGAAGGCGGTCATCGACTACGCCTTCCACCTGATCATCACCGACCCCTCGGAACAGGTGCTGGGCCAGGAATTGCCCGCCCTGATCCGCGACGGCTACACCTCGTTCAAGGTCTACATGACCTACGACCTCCTGCGCCTCAACGACCGCCAGATGCTCGACATCATGGCCCTGGCGCGGCGCGAGGGCGCCTTCATGATGGTCCACGCCGAAAACCACGACATGATCTCCTGGCTCGCCGACCGGCTCTTGGAAAAGGGGCTGTCGCAGCCGCGCTTTCACGCGGTGTCACACACGAGGATCGCCGAGGGCGAGGCGACCAACCGGGCCGTCGCGCTTGCCGAGCTGCTCGACGTGCCGATCCTCATCGTCCACGTCTCTGCCCCGGAGGCGATCGACGTCATCCGCAACGCCCAGACCCAGGGCCTCAAGATCTACGGCGAGACCTGCCCGCAATACCTCTTCCTCACCGCCGACGACATCGGCATGGACCTCGAAGGGACAAAATTCTGCTGCTCGCCGCCGCCGCGCGACCATGCCGGCCAGGAGGCGGTGTGGCGCGGCCTCCAGAACGGCACGTTCCAGGTGTTCTCCTCCGACCACGCGCCCTATCGCTACGACGCGACCGGCAAATTGCCGAAAGGCGCCCAGACGACGTTCAAGGACACCGCCAACGGCGTCCCCGGCATCGAATTGCGCGTGCCGCTGCTGTTTTCCGAGGGCGTCGGCCAGGGCCGCATCGATTTGAACCGCTTTGTCGCGCTGACCGCAACCAACGCCGCCAAGATCTACGGCCTCTACCCGAAAAAGGGCACGATCGCCGTCGGCAGCGACGCCGACCTCGCGATCTGGGACCCGGCGAAGGAAGTGACGGTCGCGCACGCCATGCTGCACGACAACGTCGGCTACACCCCCTACGAAGGCCGCCACCTCCACGGCTGGCCGACGACGGTCCTCTCCCGCGGCCGCCTCATCGTCGACGCCGGCAACCTCATCGCCGAACGCGGCAGCGGCAACTTCCTCCCCTGCGCCCTCTCCGACGCCGCCCGCCCCCTCGGCCGCGCGACGCCGGAACTGGCGTTTGCCGCGGAGAAGGGCGGGCGGTCGGTGGTGTGAAGAATAGAGCCGTAATATGCTACGGCAGGAAAGCTTTCGAGGGAGGCTTGGTGATGCCCTTGGCACCGATACCCGACCGCAAGCCCACGGCGGCCGATCTTAGACC
>DASYUS010000039.1:0-3899 GCA_036000945.1 Allostellaceae bacterium | reverse complement strand
ACCGGCGGTGCAACCCGGCCGAGCGCCCGCAGCAACGAGGCGAGCGCCGACGGCCCCCCGGTCGACACTGCGATCGCCACCAGATCGAGCGGACCCGTCGGAAAACAAACCTCGCGACCGAGCGCCCCGGCTTTTGCCAGGCCGTCCGCTACGGAGGGGCTGGTGGTGCGGCCGGGCGACAAATCTGTGAGAAGCCGGCTCCGACGGTCGGCCCACAGCCGGATCTTGCCGCGCAGCTCCGAATCGATATGCCCGAGATCGTTCGCCGTGACCGCCGTCTGCTTGGAAACGAAATCCGCCGCCCCGCTGTGGAGCGCCCGCATCGTCGCGGCGGCGCCGGCCTGCGTCAGGCTGCTGACCATGATAATCACCGGCTTCGGCGTGACCTCGCTGACGATCTGGCGAGTCGCGGCAACACCGTCCATGACCGGCATCTCGATGTCCATCGTCACGACATCGGGCTTCAGCTCGCGCGCGAGGGCGACCGCTTCCTCGCCGTTGCGGGCCTCGCCGACGACGCGCATATCGCCGTCGGTCTCGATGATCTGGCGCAACGCGATCCGCATGAACCCAAGGTCATCGGCAACAAGGACGCGCAGCAGCCCCTGCCCACGGGCCTTGGCGCTTTCCAATGTTCCCTGGCTCATCAGCCACCCCCCCACAGGCGCGCCGGCGCGATAATTCGCAACAGCCCGCCATCTCCCGGTGCTACGCCCTCGATCAGCTCGTGCTCGGCCGGCGGCGCCGCAATATCGCCGGGCCGCAGCGCCGCTACTCCCCTGATCCGATCGACCCCGATCGCCCCAAGTCCGGCATCGCCGCGCAGGATGACATATGCGCTCGGCGCTGGTCCGATGGCCTCGTTGCGAACCCCCGTCAGCCCGAGCCGCGATCGCAGCGCCGCGACCGGCACGATCTGGCCGCGCAGCTCGATGGCGCCGACGATCGGGTCCAGACCCAGATCATCGTTGGCCGGCCGCGGCAGCTCGATCAGCGGCTGAGCTTCGACGACGCGGTCGACGCATCCGATCGGCAGTGCAAAATCCTGCTCGGCGACGGTGAACGCCAGGTACCCGGCGGCCTGGTTCGGCATCGTGCTGTCGGCTCGCCGGGCGACATCGCCATCTTGTGAAAACGCGATCACGATCTCCCGCACTTCCTCGGAAATCGCGGCAGCGAGATCGATCGCCTCGCCGGGTTCGGTGGCTGCTTCGGGCTGCGCAGGGTCGGCCAGGACGTCCGGCTGCCGGCCAAACCGCAAGCCGACGATGCGATCGACGGCGAGCAGCGCGCGGTACCCGAGGAGTTCGATCACTGCAAAACCGCCCGGGGAAGCCGGCTCGGCCAGCCCCGACAGCACCGCCAACGAGAGCACGGGCAAAGCGGTCCCGCGCAGGACGCCAACGCCCGATAGCCCGGCCGGAGCGCGCGGCATCCGCATCCAGGGCACGGCCTCGACCAGCTCGGCGACCGTCTCCCGCCGCAACGCGACGCGCTGGCCCGCGACCTCGACGACGATGAAGGGCTCGGCGATCACCGCAGTCGCCGCGGGCAGCACCCGGTCGGCAACCTCGCCGAGCGGCGCGGCGACGCTCGAGGCGAGGGTTGGCGGAGCGAGCGCGGCAACCACCAGCCGGGTCGGATCGATCAGGGTCATGTCGTCAGCGTCTTGCCAACCCTCACCCGCGCGGTCGATTCGCAACAGCCGTTCGACGCGATCGACCCACAGCCCGACGCTGCCGCCGGGGATTCGCAGGCGGATGATCTCGCCGCTGCCGTCATATTTCCCGGCGTCCCGCTGACGGCCGAGCAAACCGGCGAAATCGAGGATCGGCACGATCTGCCCGGCGAGGTTTCCGACCCCCAGCACGGCTGGCGTCGCATGCGGGAGCGGAGCGAGGGGAGGCGGTACCGCAACTGCCTCGACCGATGCCATCGGCAATGCCAGGCGCTCTCCGGCCAGCACGAAGACAATCCAGCTCTGGGTGGCCGAAGCGGACGCCGCCGCTGCTTGCAGGCCGGCTCGATCATCCATCGCGGGCCTTCAATGCGTAAGCGACGGCACCGGCGCCCCAGCGCGCGGAATAGGCCGATGGCTCAGCCAGTGAATCGGTCGGGCCAAGCAGCAGATACCCACCCGGCCGCAATGCCTGTTTGACCATTGCCTGGACCGCAACACGGGCGGCGGCTGTCAAGTAAATCAACACATTGCGGCATAAAACGACATCGAAGCCGAGGTCCGGCGGAGCGCTCGCCAGCAGATTGAACTGACGGAACCGAACATGCCGCCTGACCGATGGCAGCACGCCGCGCCGCTCGGTCTCGCCGGCCTCGCCCGTTTTCGGCAGCACCGGAAAACACCGCTGAAGTTTGCGCGGCAAGTCGCGAAACGCGCTGAGGCCTTCGGTCGGGTAAACGGCCGCCTTCGCCTGGGCCAGCACGAGCCGGGAAATGTCGCTGCCGAGGACATCGACCCGCCATGGCGCCCGGCAGACGATCCCGCCATCGGCTTCCTGGTCGGCAAACCCGGCGTCGCGCAGCGCCAAAAGCGCCAGGATCGCCAAGGTATACGCCTCCTCGCCGGTGGCGCAGCCGGCCGACCAGAGGCGCAGGCTGTGGTGCCCCACGCGAGCCGCCCTGGCGATGATCTCGGGCAGGATCAGGGCGAGCAGCTCGAGCTGCGAGCGGTCGCGATGAAAGAACGTCTCGTGGACGGTCAGCGACTCGACGAGGCTCAACCATTCCGGATCATCGGCGGGCAGCCGGTGTAACTGGCTGACCCAGCGGTCAAGCTCGACGAGATCGACGGACGACAAGACCCGGCCGAGCTTGGTTTCCATCGCCCCGGTGATCTCGATCCCGGAGACCCGCTCGATATCGCGCGCCAGCCGGTGCATGACGACCTGTCGCCGGTCGGGCGGTACCGGCCGGTCAACGGCGGCCTCGCCCGGCGGGGCCGGGGTTTCGGCCAACGCCTTGCGGTGGGCGTCCATGACCAGTTGCAGATCGCGGAGCGTCTCCTCCATGCAACCGACATCCTATCTCGGGTTGTGGACGGGTGGGCGTGCTGCCAAAGCCGCCGTTAGCATAGCTTAACCGGATGGTTCCGGCATCAAATTCGCGGAAACGCGGCAGCGTCGCTGTGCAACCGGGTGACTGCACCATCCGTCGAGTGCGACTCCCCCTCTCCCCCATCGGGGGAGAGAGTTGGGGTGAGGGGACGGGTTCCAGAGCGCTACCGGCATCACCCTCACCTTCCCATCGCTTCGCGATGGGCCCCTCCCTCTCCGGCAGTGCGGCAGAGGGGCTTGCCGGCGATTATTACAGCCCGACCGCCTTGAATTCGTCGACATCGGCGCGCGAGCGCTCGGCGAGCTTCGACAGGTCGAGCATCGTGGCGGTGATCTCTTCGGCTGCGGTGGCGTTCGACTGGCCGATCCGGGTGAGTTCGGCGACGTTGGTGTTGATCCCGCGGACGGTCATCTCCTGCTCTTCCATCGCGGTGGCGATCGCCCCGACCAGCCGGTCGCTCTGCTGCACCCCCTCGGCGATCTGGTGCATGTTGTCGCTGACCTCGCGCGCCATCGCGACGCCGCGGCCGGCAGCCTCGGTGGCATGCTGCACGAGGCTGGCGATCTCCTGCGCGAGGCTCCCCGAATTCTCGGCGAGCTTGCGCACCTCCTCGGCGACCACGGCAAAGCCCTTGCCGTGCTCGCCGGCGCGCGACGCCTCGATGGCCGCGTTCAGGGCCAACAGGTTGGTCTGCTCGGCAATGTCGTTGACGGTGGCGATGATGTCGCCGATGGCCTGGGCCTGCTCGGCCAGGGTCAGGATATTCTCGGCGGTGGTCTCCACCCTTTCCTTGACGGACTCCATGGCCACCCAGGATTCATCCACCA
>DASYUS010000038.1:0-7996 GCA_036000945.1 Allostellaceae bacterium | reverse complement strand
GCACGATGGCCGCCTTTGCGCTGGCGAGCGCGTTGTTCCAGCGCGAGCGCACCGGCAAGGGCCAGCGAATCGACCTGGCGATGCTCGATGTCGCGCTGGTGCTGCTGAGCTCGCACATGACCGGCTATTCGTGGAACGGTCACGAGCCGAAGCCGAGGGGCAACACGCAGCCCTTCGCGACCAACGGCGCCTACGAGACCGCCGACGGCCTGCTGATGATCGCCGCCGGCAATCTCCACCAGCAGCGCCGGCTGTGGCGCGCCGTCGAGCGCCCCGACATGGCGAAGGACGACAACGAGGCGCGCGAGGACGACCGCGAGCGCGAAGCCGAAGTGCTGACTGCGATCTTCAAGACGCGCACCGCCGACGAATGGGAGCGCTTTCTGCAGGCGCGCCACGTGCCGGCGGCGCGGGTGCGGCGGATGGCCGAGACGCTCGAAGATCCGCATCTCGCCAGCCGCGGGGTGATCCACCGCCATGCCGGCGCGCCGGGGGTCGAGGGACCCTTCGCCGTGCCGATGGCGGCGTTCAAATTCGCCCATGGCGGCCCCAGCATCGAGACGCCGCCGCCGCAACTGGGCGCCGATACCGATTCGGTGCTGGCCGAACTCGGCTACGCAAACGCCGAGATTGCGGCGTTGCGCAGGGCGCGGGTGATCTGACCCGAGGCGCCCAACGCCCGGTAATGTTTGGCGAACCGAAACGATCGCATCGGGACGAAGAAAACCGTAGACAAGGCGGGTGAAGGGGCCGAGATTCGCCGGGCCGGATCGAGGTCGGCGACACCGCCTTGATCCTCGGCGGATTTGGGGACCGTCCTTTCCGTGGCGACGGCGAAGGGTGAGCGAACATTGCGCCCGGCCGGTTTTTCCAACCCGGTAGGGCGCCGGGCTGCGCAATCGAGCATCTCTGCGCGCTGTCGACACGCTGGTCGGGGTTGGGGGGCTGAACAGGGCAATGCCTTCGCTCGCGCGTCAAGCCGTGCTGATGCCGCTGTGGCTGGCCCAGGTATTCACCCAGGAAAAATTTTTCGCGCGCAACCCGATCATCGGCAACCGATGGCTTAACGAGCACGGTCTGCACACGGCGCGGGTGATCGCTGCCTGCCGGCTTGCCGAGTGGCGCCGTCGTCGCTTGGCACACCTGATCCCCGCCGAGGACCGCCGGCAGTTCGATCGCGACGGATTTATCGTCAAGCGCGACTTTCTGCCATCGGAGGCTTTCGCCGGCCTCGTTGCCCAGGTCCGGGCGCTCCGCGCGCCGGCGCGCGAAATGGAAGAAGGCGACACGATCACCCGGCACATCGCGCTCGACCCGGCGGTGCTCGGCAATGTGCCGGCGGCGCGGCAGCTGCTCGACGATCCGCGCTTCTGCCATCTGGTCAGCTATGCCGGATCATCGGCCGCGGCGCCGATGGTCTATATCCAGACCATCCTCAGCCATGCGGTCGCTGGGCTGCCCGACCCGCAGCTCGACCTCCACACCGACACCTTTCACCCGACCGTCAAGGCCTGGCTGTTCCTCAGCGATGTCGCGCCGGATGCGATGCCGTTCGTCTACGTGCCGGGGTCGCACCGCCTGACGCCGGCGCGGCTCGACTGGGAGCGGCGGATGAGCGTCGAGGCCAGCCGCCCGCGGCCGCAACATCGGCTGGTGCGGGCGATCTCGCTAGAGGCGCTCGGCGAGCTCGGCTTGCCGCCGCCGCGCGCGATCGCGGCGCCGGCCAACACGCTCGTCGTCGCCGACACCTTCGGGTTTCACGCTCGCGGCGCCAGTGCCCGGCCGACGAGGAGGGTCGAGATCTGGGCGTTCGGCCGGCGCAACCCGTTCCTGCCGTGGACGGGGCTCGACCCGTGGTCGCTCGCCGGCTTCGGTCTCTCCAAGCCGGGGCTCTACTGGAAGTCGGTCGATCTCCTCGAGCGTTTCGGCCTTGGCCATCAGCGCTGGCGCCGCCGAGGCCTGCGCTCGGCGTTCGATCCCGCCTAGCCCGGAAGGTCGCGGGATGGACGGGTACGAGCCTATTGCCGGTCACGAGGCCAGCCGGTTTGGCACCGCCGACGGCGCGGGGAGCGGCGAGCCGCGCTCGTTTTTGTTCCTGCAAGGCCCGATTTCGAGCTTTTTCGACCGGCTGGCCCGCGTCCTGATCGCGCGCGGCCACCGCGTCCACCGGGTCAACCTGCATCTCGGCGACCGGCTGTTCTGGCATCTGCCGGCGAGCAACTATCGCGGGCGCTTCGAGGATTGGCGCGCGTTTGTCGGCGGCCTGATGGAGCAACACCGGATCACCGATCTGGTGCTGCACGGCGACCGCCGGCCGTATCATATCGTCGCCGCCGAAGAGGCGCGGGCCCGCGGGATCGCCGTCATCGCCACCGATCTCGGCTATGTGCGGCCCGACTGGATCACGCTCGAATACGACGGCATGACGACCTATTCGCGCTTTCCGCGCGATCCGGCGGCGATACGCGCCCTCGCCGCCGAGCTTCCGGCGCCTGACTTGGAGCCGCGGTTCCACACGCCGTTCTGGCTGATCGCCTCGCTCGATATTGCCTACAATGTGGGGCTCGTCTTTGGCCGGCTGCTTTATCCCCACTATCGCTATCACAGCGTCTGCCACCCGTTTGCCGAATATGCCGGGTGGCTGTGGTCGCGCGCCAAGAGGCTGTTTACGGCGCGATCGGCGGCAGCAGCGAAGCAGCGCCTGCAGGCGGCGCCCGGATCGTATTTTCTCGTGCCGCTCCAGCTGTCGACCGATTTTCAGATCCGCGCCCATTCGCCCTACCGCAACGTCGGCGAGGCGGTTGCGGAGATCGTCGCCTCCTTCGCTGCCAGCGGCTGCCGAAAGAAACTCCTGTTTGTCGTTCATCCGCTCGACAACGGGCTGATCGGCTGGAGCCGGCTGATCGGGCGCCTGGCCCGGCAATGCGCGGTCGAAGGACAGGTGCTGGCGCTGCACGGTGGGACGCCGACCAGCCTCTTGCGCAACGCCGCCGGGGTCGTCACGATCAACAGCACGGTCGGCGTCACCGCTTTGCATTACGGTGTCCCGGTCAAGGCGCTCGGCAGCGCGGTCTTCGATGTCGCGGGCCTGACCTGCCAGGCCCCGCTCGATGCGTTCTGGCACGACCCGCAACGGCCGGACCCGGAGCTGATGGCGGCCTTCCTGCGCGCCCTCGTCGGCGCAACGCAGGTCAAAGGCAGCTACTATGAGCGTGCCTCGCAGGATTGCGCGATCGCCGGCTTTGTCGCCCGGCTCGAAGAGCGGCCGTATCCGCTGCCGCCATTGACCGCGGCGGTTCTCGCCGCGCGCGCCCCGCGTGCCCCATCGCAGACCGTGGTCGTCGGCGGCGTATCGGGCGCCATCGGGCTGGCGCTGGCGCGCGCCCATGCGGCGCCCGGCGTCAAATTGTGCCTGATCGGCACCCCTTCCCGCACCCTCGATCGGGCGGCGGCGGATTGCCGCCAGCGCGGCGCCCAGGTCGAGACGGTCCGGCTTGACGGCGGCGCCGGTTCGGCGGCGGCCGCGGCGCTCGACAAATGTGTCGCATTGGATGCCCTCGTGGTGAATGTCGCCGGCGATGCCGCGCCGGGCGACCAGGCGGCACGCGATCTCGTCGCGGCCATCGAGATGGTCGCGACACTCGCCGAGCCGATGCGCCGCCGCGGACGCGGCGAGGTCGTCCTCGTCGGCGGCGGGGTCAGCCGGGCCGCGACCGCCGCATTGCGGCGAGCCATGCGGGCGGATGGCGTAGCGCTTGCCGTCGTCGCGCCGAGCCGCATCGCCGTCCGCGCCGCCGCGTGGTTGCGTGCGCCCCGCCTCAGCGCAGCCGACGCCGATCGGATCGCCGGGCAGAGTCTCCGCGCCCGCGGCCGCCGCCGTGCGGTGATCATCGCTCCCGGCGTCGCGACGATCGCGCTGCGGGCGCTGCTTGCGGCCCCCTCGCGGCTGCGCGAGACGCTCCGCGACGCGCTGCTGCCGAGCGTCGCCGCGATCCGCGAGCCGGTGGACAAGGCCCCGCTCGCCGACGAATCGGGCTCGGGGGACTGACCGCGGGCTCCTTTGGCGGTGCCGTTCCGGTGGCGCAGGTGGTATCCTCACCGACGATGATCGCAGCTGGGGGCAGGGAGCGGCGCGCATGCTGGCGCAGATAGGCGGCGCCGTTAAGGCCCCGTGGTGGGCTGCGCAGCTGCTGACGGGCACGAAATCCTTCGAGCGCAATCCTCTGATCGGCAGCCGCCGGCTGAACGAATTTGGCCTGCACGTCGCCCGGGTCAGCCTCGCGCACCGCCTCGCCGCGTCGCGCCGCCGCCGTCTCGCCGGGTTGGTTTCGGATGCCGACCGCGCGGATTTCGCCGGTGACGGTTTCGTGCTCCGGCGCGATTTTCTGCCCGCCGCCCAATTCACCGAGCTGCTCGAGCAGGTGAAGGCCTATCGCGGCGGGCTGCGCGAGATCGCCGAGGGCGACACGATCATGCGCAAGATCGCGCTCGCCCCCCGGGCGCTTGCCGCGCTGCCGGCGCTCGGCCGGCTGTTGCGCTCGCCGGGGTGGCGCGGCCTGATCCGCTATGTCGGCAGCCGCGACGCGGAACCGGTGGTGTGGATCCAGAGCATCCTGCGGCACGCGGCGGACGGCCCGCCCGATCCGCAGACCGCGCTCCATGCCGACACGTTTCACCCGACCGTCAAGGCCTGGCTGTTCCTCACCGATGTTGCCGCCGACGGCGGCCCGTTCACCTACGTCCCCGGTTCGCACCTGGCGACGCCGCAGCGGCTGGCCTGGGAGCGCCGGATGAGCCTCGACGCCCGCCACTCGCCGGACGGTGAGACGCGGCAAGGGTCGTTCCGCATCGATCCGGACGAGTTGGCGGCGCTGGGCCTGCCGCCGCCGCGCGTCTTCGCCGTCCCGGCAAACACGCTGATCGTCGCCGACACGTTCGGCTTCCATGCCCGCGGCCCGAGCGCCGGCCGCTCGCTCAGGGTCGAAATCTGGGCTTACGGCCGGCGCAGCCCGTTCGTGCCGTGGGCGGCGCTCGATCCATGGACCGGCACCGCCCTGGCCCGGCGCAGCCTCGTCGGCTGGCGGCTCGGCGACCTCATCGAGCAGGCCGGCATCAGGCCGCATCGCTGGCGCGCTCGAACGGGGGTCTCTGCCTTCGACCCGGCCTAAGCCAAATTACCCAACACGCACGGTTTGGAGATTGCTCAGAAATGGCGTCGGATCCCGCCCAATACCTCAAATTTGCCGGGCCGCGGCTGCGGCCGGCGCTTGATCTGCTGCAGCGCATCGACCGGGAGGCGCCGGCGACGGTGTACGACCTTGGCGCCGGCGCCGGCAACGTGACCCGGCTGATCGCCGCGCGCTGGCCCGCCGCGCGCGTGGTCGGCGTTGACGGCTCGGCCGAGATGCTGGCCAGGGCGGCGGCCGAAAACCCGGCGATCGAGTGGCAGCAGGCCGATCTGGCGACCTGGCGCCCAGCGCTGCCGGCCGAAATCATCTATTCGAACGCGGCGCTGCACTGGCTCGACGATCACGACCGGCTGTTCCGCGGCCTGTTCGGCGCGCTGGCGCCGCAGGGGGTGCTGGCGGTGCAGATCCCGCGCAACTGGGGCGCCCCGTCACACACGCTGATCACCGAGGTGGCGCTGGGCGGGCCATGGCGGCCCGTGCTCGAACCGCTGCTGCGGCCCTCGCCGGTCGCCGAGCCCGAGTTCTACTACGATCTGCTCGCCCCGCTGGCGGCCAGCCTCGACATCTGGGAGACCGAGTATCTGCAGGTGCTGGAGGGCGCCAACCCGGTCAAGGAATGGACGAAGGGCACCTGGCTCCTGCCGCTGCTCGCCGCGCTCGACGAGCCCGAGCGCAGCCGCTTCGAAGCGGCCTATGCCGAGCGCGTCGCCGCGGCCTATCCGCCGCGCCGCGACGGCAAGACGCTGTTTCCGTTCCGCCGCCTGTTCCTGATCGCCAGCGCGCGGTAACGGTCAGCCCAAACGCAGCGGGCCGGCCCCCTGGCTGGGAGCCGGCCCGGTATTGGCTGGCTGAAGCGCCGATCAGTTCGGGCGCGGGCCCGGGTAGGTTCCGGAGGGCTGCACGGTCTCGGTCTGCTTCTCGTTCGAAGGATACCAGCCGCCGCCGGGGGCCGGGCCGACATATTGCGGGGACGGCGTCCTCGCGGCGTCGGTCTGCGCCTCCTTGGGATACCAGCCACCGCCAGCGTTCGGACCGGGGAGGGTGCCCGAGGGGGCGACCGCAGCAGGCGGAGTGGCGGCCGTGCCCGGCGGCAGGGCGGCGACGCTGCCGGATTGCGCATACGCGGCAAAGCTGACGCCGGCCACCAGGCCGAGGCTCAGCACTGTGGATTTGACGAGGTTGGTCATTCGCGATCTCCAACTTTCGGGGGCAAGGATTAACCCTCTCGGAGCGCACCTCTCGCCGAAAGTATGAGATGTTGCAAATGAACTTTTGATAAGATCAGGATGAAGCACGATCATTCACCGGCCCCAAAACCAGCCAGCGATGAGCGCACCTGATCAGAATGCGAGACAGACAGCGGCTCCCGCCGCGGGCGGCGCCGCCGCTGCCGTCGAGCACCCGCCGGGCGAGCCATGCGCGGCCCTCGGGGAGGCCTGCGTCAATCGCGGATCTGCTCTTCGGCGAGCAGGCCAACCGAGCGGCCGGCCCGCCGAGAGCGGAGAGGACAACCGATCAGTTCGGCTTCGGCCCCACGTATTGCGGCGACGGCTGCACCGTCTGGCTCTGCTGCTCGCTGCGAGGATACCAGCCCTCCCCCGGTTTCGGGCCGACGTATGTCGGCGACGACTGCACCGACTGGGTCTGCTGCTCGTTGCGAGGATACCAGCCGGACCCGGGTCTCGGGCCCGGATAGACGCCCGACGGCTGAACCGCAGAGGGCGGAGCCGCGGCAGCACCGGGAGGCAGGGCGGCAATGCTGGTCGATTGCGCGTTCGCGACGGTGGCGATACCGGCCAGCAGGCCGAGGCTCAACACCGCAGACTTGGCGAAGATGGACATGGGCTTCTCCGAAGTTTCCGAGTGCGAGGAGAACGACACTCTGGGTGGGGTCTATGTCCTAAAGGATAAAATGCTGCAAATGAATTTTTAGGGAGAATAAAATGCGGAAATTTCATCTCGCAGTAGCGAAGACCCTCGATCCTCAGGCTTGTGCGCCGCAACATGATGTAAACAAAGCTCAATCGGCGAGGCGGCGGCTGGCGCGGCGAGCCGGCGATCGGGCAGCTATGCACGCCTGTCGGCGCGCCATGCATGAGGCGGGAGCCTGGCCGCCGCCGGCGCGCCGGGCCGCCGGGTGGCAGCGACAATGCAATCGCTGAATTTCGAGAGCCTCGACCTCAACCTGCTGAAGGTCTTCGAGGCGCTGATCGTGGAGCGCAGCGCAACGCGGGCCGGCGCGCAGCTCGGTCTGACCCAATCGGCGATCAGTCACGCGCTGAACCGGCTGCGCTACGTGTTGAAGGACGAATTGTTCGTGCGCGGCCCGGACGGCATGCAGCCGACCGAGCGGGCTGCCGAGATCGCGCCGCGCCTGCGCCAGGGCCTCTTCCAGCTTCAGTTGGCTCTCACCCCGAGCGAGTTCGTCCCGGAAACGACCGACCGGCGCTTTACCCTGACCTGTACCGAATATGCCGGAGCCGTGCTGATGCCGCAGCTTGTCGCCCGGCTGCGCGCGGCGGCGCCGCATGCTTCGGTGACGGTGCTGCCCAGCAATCTCGGGGTCGCCGAGACGCTGCGCAGCGGGCGTGCTGATCTGGCGATCGGCAGCTTCCGGCGTCTGCCCGACTGGGCCGCCGGCGAAGACCTGATGAGCGAGACGCGGGTCTGGGCGCTGAGCGCCGATCATCCGGCGGCAAACGAGGAGCTGACGCTGGAGCGGCTCGCTGCGCTGCCGCATCTGGTCATCGCTGCGACCGGCGAGGACGAGCACGCGATCGAAGGCTATGTCGTCGATCACGGCCTCG
>DASYUS010000037.1:0-2063 GCA_036000945.1 Allostellaceae bacterium | reverse complement strand
CGACCCAGGCAGCATTTGTGTCCAGTAGTAGCCGAAGCCCCCACCACCGACCACGACGAGCCCGATGATGATCAGCACGGGCCGCCTGAGGAAGGGCATCGCTCGCACTTAACCGTCGGGCACAGTGAAGACGGCGCAGGGCGATGCGATGCCGCGCAGCGTATGCGTTCCGAGCGGGAGCAACGGCATCTCGGTTTCGGCGGCGAGCGCGCCGGAGATTAGCACCGCGCGCTCGAGCGGCCGGCATAGCCCTTCCAGGCGGCTGACGAGATTGACCGCCGGGCCGATCGCGGTGAAGTCGAGCCGGTCGGCGGCGCCGATGTTGCCCCAGAGAATTTCGCCGAGATGCAAAGCCATGCCGTAGGGCAGCGGCGGCAGACCCTGCTGGCGCCGTGTCGCATCGAGATGCGCCATCCCGGCGCGGGCGGCGGCGACGGCGCGCAAGGCGGCGTCGCAGGCCACGCGCGGCGATTCCCCGGCGACGGGAAAGATGGCCAGCACGCCGTCGCCGATGAACTTCAGGATCTCGCCGCCGAAGGCATGGACCGCGCCGGCGATGCGGTCGAACCACGCGCCGAGCGCGCCGATCACCGCGGCCGGCGCCGCGGTTTCCGACAGGGTGGTGAAGCCGCGCAGGTCGGCGTAGAGCAGCGCCGCGCGGATCGTCTCGCCGACATTGCGCCGCAACGGCCCGGCGAGCACCCGCGCCGCGCTGCGCCGGCCGAGATAGGCCTCGAGCACCGCGGTCAGCGTGGCGCGCGCCGCGAGAGCGGCGAGCGGCGGCGCGGCGAAACGCGCGGCTTCATGCAGGGTGTCGGTCTCGACGCGCGTGAAGGGACGCGGGCCGATCCAGCCGAGGACCGGCCCGTCCGGTCCCGCGATGTCCTCATGCACCGGCCCGGGGCCGAGCGCCGCCAACCAGTTCCGGCCGGCCTCGCCAGCGCCACCCGCGGTTTCAAGCGCGGCGCCGGCAAATCCCAGGGCTTCGCTCACCGCGCCGGTCTCTGCCCGCCACAGCCAGGTGCGGCGGGCGATGATCGGATGCGGGACGGCGAAGGCCAGGGCACCGCCGGCGAGCGGGACGCCGTCCGCGATCAGATGCGATCCCAGCTCCGCCAGAAACCGATCGGCGCCGGACGACGCGCTCGCCGCATCGATCAGCCAGGAGAGCGTCGCGGGAAGCTGCATGGACCGATCACGCGGCGGAGTCAGCAGGTGTCACCAGTCGTTCGCCTTAGGGTTGGTTCCGGCGCGGGCCCATGCTTTCATAGGATGGGGACACCATCAAGGAGGCCGCCGATGCCTGAATCCTTCGTCGTCCGAAGAGAGGTGCAGATCGCAGCCCCGCCCGCAACCGTCTTCGCTTTCCTCACCGATCCCGAGAAGATTCTGCGCTGGATGGGCACCGATGCGACGACGGAGACGCATCCGGGCGGACTCTACCTCCTCGAGGGCGTCAGCGGGAACACCGCGCGGGGAACGTTCCGCGAGGTCGTGCCGGTGCACCGCCTCGCCTACAGCTTCGGCTGGGACGGCAACAAGGACGTGCCGCCGGGATCGGGCCTGGTCGAGATCGACCTGGTCGAGCAGGACGGCGGGACGCTGCTGCGCATGACCCACAGCGGTCTGCCCAATGCCGCGGAGCAGGCCAGCCACGCGAAAGGTTGGACGCACTACCTCGGCCGGTTGGCTATCGCGGCGTCCGGTCGCGATCCTGGCGCCGATCCAAACTGCCATACGCGATCCAGCGCGGCGTGAGGGCGTAGGTGATCGAAGGCACCTAGCAAGGATTCGTATCGCAGACACATTTGCACTGTCACCCCCGCGAAAGCGCTAGGGAATGCACACAAATCCGTGCTGACGCCGGACCGTCCTACAGGGTCCCCTCTCCCCTTGTGGGAGAGGGACAGGGTGAGGGGACTCGCGCGGCAGCGCGAAACAAACCTGCTGAGATCGCGACGTGTGATGCGCAGGTTGACGCGCCTGTTCGAATTTGCGGCTGCGCTGGCTTGAAACGGACTCATCGGCGCCTGCCGGCGCCAGACCCCTCACCCTGTCCCTCT
>DASYUS010000036.1:0-1867 GCA_036000945.1 Allostellaceae bacterium | reverse complement strand
GCGATCGAGCGCCGCGCCCAGCGCCTCCGGCGCATGCACTGTGACGGCATTGCCGAGATGCGCCTCGAGGCCGGGCACGAACTTGCGCTGGTCCATGAAGAGATCGACGGCACCGCTGGCATGCAGGATGGCGAAACCCAGCGGCAGCGGCGTGCGCGGCACATCGCCGCCGCGGATGTTGAGGAGCCAGGCGAGCGAATCGGGCGCGGTCAGCACCGCGGCATCGACGCCGCCTTCGGCGAGCTTGGCGCCGAGCGCGACGCGCTTGTCGCCGGCCTCGCGCCCGGCAAAGCGCACGGGGTGCGGGCGCACCGGCGCGATCGGCGCCGCCGGCTGATCCTCCCACACGGCATCGAGCGGATTGTCGGCCACGGACACCAGCTCACCGCCGGCGCGCGCCACCGCGCGGCGCAAGCCCTCGAGCCCCTCGGGCGTGTGCAGCCAGGGGTCGTAGCCGAGCCGGTCGCCCGCGGGCAGATTGTCGGCGATCCAGCCATCCGGCGGCTGATCGGTCACATGGCGATGGGCGAAGAGCGCGGGATCGACCTGCTGCGCCACCTGCAGGGTGTAGCGGCCATCGACGAAGACGGCGGCCTTCTCGGCCAGCACGATGGCGAGGCCGGCCGAGCCGGTGAAACCGGTGATCCAGGCGAGCCGCTCGGCCCGCGCCGGCACATACTCGCCCTGGTGCTCGTCGGCCCGCGGCACGACGAAGCCAGCGAGGCCGCGGCGGGCCAGCTCGGCACGCAATGCCGCGACCCGCGCGGCAATCTCCTCCCGGCTCGCCGTGTCCTTGTGCGGGGCGCGCGCCACGCGGGCCCGGAACGCTCGCAGCTGCGCCTTGAGCGGCTCGCTCGGCTCGGCCGCGACCAGGACCATCCAGGCGTCTGGATCGAGCGGTTCGGGGGCCGCCTCGATGCCGGCGACAAGCTGCCGCAGCTCGGCCAGGCCGTAGCGCGAGCCGGCGTTGCGGAGCAGGCGTTCGAGGGTCTCGGCGTCGTCGTAAACAGCTTGATCCAGAGGGGTCACCATGGGCCGTTCTCTCGTTCACGATTTAGTAGCAATTGTTGCACTGCAACACGCCGGTAATAGACTGAAAAAAGGCGACAAAATGCCACAATCATACCTATGCATTTTCTGCACTGCTGCAGCGCGTCATAGCCCCTGCCTAGGGTTCCAGGAGAGGACTATATCTCACCCATCGAAGGATTGTTGCCGGTTTGGAACCGGCGTTTCTAGCCAAAGATCGGAAGGGAATCATGACCCGGCTTTCAGACAATGAGAAGGTGATGCTGGCCCAGGCGAAGACGCAGGCAGTCATCACCCGGAATACGAATATCGACAGCGTCTCCGGCGCGTTCAAGGCGATTGCGACGGCGGCCGTGCGGCCGATCCGGCGCGCGCTGGTCGCCCGGCAGCTGCAGAAGCTCGACGACCGCCTGCTCGCCGATATCGGCCTGCAGCGCTGGCAGATTGAGATCGTGGCTGACAACGCCGTCGGCGGCCCGCGACTGTCCTTCCCGGCCGCCGTGGCGCAGCTCGTCACCCTGCTGGTCAAGCGTTTCCGGCTGTGGCGCGAGAAGCGGATCGCCTATCGCGAGCTGATGGCGCTCGATGAGCGCATGCTGCGCGACATCGGCCTCAGCCGCGGCGACATCCCGGCGGTGATCGCCGGGATCAACCCCCTGGCGGCCGACGCCGCCGACAGCGCCGACCCGCTCGACGCGCTGCGCCGCTGGAACCGCAGCCGCAGCGCCGCCAAGACGCTGAACGGCCTCGACAGCCGGATGCTGAACGACATGGGCTTCGTGCGCGGCGACATCGACTGGGTCGCCGAGGAGTTGGCGGTCCGCTCGCTCAATCCCGC
>DASYUS010000035.1:0-7195 GCA_036000945.1 Allostellaceae bacterium | reverse complement strand
ACGACACGGCGTGGGCGACGATGATGATCAGGCAGTATCTGGCGCCCGACGGGTATTGCGTCTCGTTGCAGAACTGCATGAACGAGGAGACGATCGCCAGCGTCGTCGGCTGGGGCAAGACGCTGGGCTCGATCGCCAGCTCGATCACCGTCGAATTGCACGCGCCGGGGCAGATCCGCCGCGCCGCCGGCAAGTCGGGGGCGAAGCACACCGTCTTCCGCATCGGTGAGGTGCATGGCCGCATCACCGACCGGGCGAAGGAGGTCTGCGGCCTCCTCGCCAACGCCGACAGCGCTTTCGTCACTGAAAACCTGTGGGGCGAGCGCTGGTCGAAGCTGGTGACCAACGTGATGGGCAACGGCCTTTCCGCCTGCACCGGCCTCATCGGCCGCGAGGTCGTCAAGAACGACGTGCTCAGGCATTTCTCGAACCGGCTCGGCAGCGAGGCGATCCGCGTCGGCCAGGCATTGGGCTACACCTTCGACGAGGTCAGCCACATGGACCCCGAGACGCTGGCGAGGGCCGGCGAGGGCGATGCTGCGGCGCAGAAGGAGATCGACGATCATCGCCTCGCGGTCGCCAGCACCGGCGGCGGCGAGCACCGCCCGTCAACCGGCCAGGACATGTTCAAGGGCCGCCGCACCGAGATCGACTTCATCAACGGCTTTGTCGTGCGCAAGGGCGACGAGGTCGGCGTCCCCGCCCCGACCAACGCGATCCTCACCGACATCGTCCGCCGCGTCGAGATCGGCGAATTGAAGCCCGACCCGAAGCACATCACCGACCTGCGGCTGAATTGAGCCGATAGAAATCCCGCGGCCGAACTGGGCGCCGGTGTTGGCCGCGGGTATCAGGAGACATGAATTCCGATCAGCGGGGACGGCGGCACGAGCCACGAAACCAGCGGCCACACTCAGCTCGACAGATATCGCCGCCTGGAGCGCGGCGCGAGGCACTCGGTCGCGCCCGCCACGCGCTCGTCGAATGGCTCGCGCATCTCATCGTCGTCGCCGGGCTGTTGTTGGGCTTTCACGCGATCGAGGTGCTGCTTCGTGTCCTTGGCCAGCAGGACCGGTTATTGTTCGGGCGTGTCCCGCTTACCTATCTGTTCGATGCTGGCGACGCCGCTTTGGTGATAGGTTTCCTGATCTACGGCGTCTATTCGGTGCTGAATGCATACCGGAGCTACAGCCATGGCCGGATCAGATGAGGCGGCGGCGCGACCCGAAGGCGGGTTGAGCTTTCCGACAGTGCTTGGATCGGCGGTGGGACCACCGCCACGACGGTTCACGGCCGCGGGTTTCGTGAGCCGCCTGTATCAGCACCTGATTTTCTACGGGCTGCTGCTTGCCGCCGCGGTCTACTGCTGCTTGTTTGTTTTCGCTCCGATCGAAACCGCGCTGATTTCGGTCGTCGCCGCGCTTTTGGCGGGCACCGTGGCGGCCATGTCCGCCGCTTCCGGGAGAAAATTCAACCGCTTGATCGCCGGTGGAATGGCGGCAGTCTACCTCGCCGGCGCAGCAGCCCTCCTGCGTGGCTTCGAAGCGGTCGTCTCGCTCCTGTTCTGGCACCGGATGTAAGCCATGCTCGCCGTCGTCAACACGCCCTCGGGCCCGGAGCCGGTGGCGATCCGCGAGATCGCGGGGCCGGAGCCGCGGTCGAACGAAGCCCTCGTCGCCGTGCATGCATTCTCGCTCAACCGCGGCGAATTGCGGCTCTTCCAGGTGCGGCCCGAGGGCTGGCGGCCCGGCCAGGACATCGCCGGGGTCGTGCTGCGCCAGGCCGCCGACGGCAGCGGCCCCACCGCCGGCACGCGGATCGTCGCGCTCTGCGACTGGGAGGGCTGGGCCGAGCGCGCCGCCGTGCCGAGCCACCGCATCGCGCCGATCGCCGACAATGTCTCGTTCGCCGCCGCGGCAGCGCTGCCGGTCGCCGGGCTGACGGCGTTGCGCAGCCTGCGCCACGGCGCGCCGCTCCTCGGCAAGCGCATCTTGATCACCGGCGCCGCCGGCGGCGTCGGCAACCTCGCCGTGCAGCTCGCCGCCCGTTCCGGCGCCCGCGTCACCGCAATCGTCGGCAGCCCGGAGCGCGCCCGCATCCTCGACGGCCTCGGCGCCGCCGCGATCGTTAACCATATCGAGGACGCCCAGGGCCGCTTCGCGCTGATCCTCGAAGCGGCCGGCGGGGCGTCATTGAAGGCGGCGATCGAGCGGGTCGACCATCGCGGCACCGTCGTCGTCTTCGGCAACTCGTCGGGTGAGCCGACGGAACTCAATTTCCGCGACTTCGGCGAGCACCAGAACGCCCGCATCCAGGCGTTTCATTATTTCACCTCCGAGCCAGAGGAGCGCTTCGGCCCGGACCTCGCACTGCTCGCCTCGCTGGTGGCGGACGGGTCGCTCAAGCCGCGCATCGACGAGCACGACTGGAGCGACCTTCCACGCGTCGGCCCGCTGCTGCGCAACCGGCAGATCCCCGGCAAAGCGGTTTTTCGTATCGAGCAGAAATGAGAGAGGAGGCAGCGATGACGATAAAGGTTGGCGACAAGGTGCCGTCGGTGACGATGCGCTATCTGACGAAGGACGGCATGCAGGCCGTGCCGAGCGAGGAGTTCTTCAAGGGCAAAAAGGTCGCCCTCTTTGCCGTGCCGGGCGCCTATACAAGGACCTGCTCGCAGCGCCATTTGCCGAGCTATGTCAACAACGCCGACGCGCTGAAGGCGAAGGGCATCGACGCGATCGCCTGCCTTGCGGTCAACGACGCCTTTGTCATGGACGCCTGGGGCAAGGAGCACGGCGCCGACAAGCTCGTCATGCTCGGCGACGGCAGCGCCGATTTCACGCAGGCGGTCGGCCTCGACCTCGACCGCATCAGCGCCGGCATGGGGATCCGCTCGCAACGCTATTCGATGCTCGTCGAGGACGGCATCGTCAAACAGCTCAACGTCGAGCCGTCCGGCGAATACGGCGTCTCCAGCGCCGAAGCAATGCTGGAGAAGCTGTAGCGGCGGGCTTCAGCCCCTCTCCCGCATTGCGGGAGAGGGAGGGGCCCACGCCGCGGGCGTGGGAGGGTGAGGGTAAATTTGGCAAGCGCTCTGGAATCCGCCCCCTCACCCCGACCCTCTCCCCCGGTGGGGGAGAGGGGGATTTACAGTGCCACCCGCACCGCTAAATCCTTCGTCATCATCAGCAGGTCGGTGACCGGCAGGGTGATACGGTGCGGCGCGTAGCGGCCGGCGAGCGCCAGCAGGCGGTTCATCATCCCGGTGACGACGACCCGCCGCCCGCGCGCCATGCTGCGATAGCCGAGGCGGGCGACATCCTCGGCGCGCATCATCCGGCGCAGGCGGCGCGCCATCAAAGAATGGTCGGCCCCGGCGACCTCGAAGAAACGCGTCGCGGTCGCCCCCGGGCAGAGCACCGTCACGCTGACCCCGGTGCCGCGCAGCTCGTAGGCCAAGGCCTCGCCGAGGCTCAGCACATAGGCCTTGCTGGCAAAATAGGCCGCCATGCGCGGCCCCGGCTGAAACCCCGCGACCGAGGCGACCAGCATCACGCGACCGCGACCGCGCGCGATCATGCCGGGCAGCACCAGCCGCGCCAGCTCGGTCAGCGCGACGATGTTGACCTGGAGGATCTCACCGATCCGCCCCGGGTCGATGCGGTCGAAGCGGCCGGCCGCGCCGAGCCCGGCATTGTTGACCAGGACGTCGATGGCAAGGCCGCGCCGCTCGATCTCGTCGGCAAGCTCGCGCGCGGCGCCGGGCTGAGCGAGATCGGCCGCGACCACCGTCGCCTCGGCACCGAGCGCGCGCAAGTCGCCGGCGAGGGCCTCCATCGCCGCGACGCCGCGCGCCGCCAGCACCAGATCGTACCCGTGCCGCGCCAATTCGCGCGCCAGCGCCGCGCCGATCCCCCCGGACGCGCCGGTGACGAGGGCGAGGGGGCGGAGGGTGGGATTCGTCATGCAGCAATGTTTTGTCATTGCGAGCGCAGCGAAGCAATCTCGGGCAAACTCCGCCACCGGCCGTTGAGATTGCTTCGTCGCTGCGCTTCTCGCAATGACGATGGCGGCGGCTACCGCCCTTTCAGCACCGGCTTGCGGCGCTCGCGCCAGGCCTGGTGGGCCTCCCTCTTGTCCTCGGTCAGTTCGAGCGCCATGAAGCGGTAGAGATCGGCGTTGGCCGTCTCGCGCAGCGTCCCGTCCATGCCGAAAGCCACCGACTCCTTGGCGAGCCGCGCGGCGAGCGGCGGCAGCGCAGCGAGGTGCTCGGCGACCTCCATCGCCTTCGCCATCAGCTCGTCATGCGGTACCAGCCATTGCGCAAGGCCGATGCGGTAGGCCTCGTCCGCCTTTAACGGGAAGCCGAGCGCCACTTTCATCGCTTCGCCGCGGCCGACCCAGCGGGCGAGGCGCACGGTGCCGCCCTGCGCCGGCAGTATGCCGAGCGAGACCTGCGTCAGCCGCCACTCCGCGCGCTCCGAAGCGACGATCAAGTCGCAGCAATAGGTGACGATGCAGCCGATGCCGATCGCATAGCCGTTGACCGCGGCGACGAGCGGCTTGGCGAAGTCGGAGAGGAGGTTCATCGCCTGAAAGCGCCGCCGTTTCGGCAGCGCCTCGATTGCCGCGGCGATCGAATCGCTGGTGTGGGTCTTCGGGTCCTTGATGTTGGCGCCGGCGCTGAACGCCCCGCCCGCCTCGTCGCCGGTCAGCACCACGGCGCGGATCTCGGGGTCGTCTTCGAGCTGCGGCAGCAGCTCCTTCAGCGCGGCATTGTAATCCTCGCCCCAGGCGTTCCTCGCCTGCGGCCGTGACAGCGTCAGCAGCGCGACGGCGCCGCGTTTCTCGTACAGCAAGGGCATGGCATTTCCCCGATCGTCGACGCAGCGATCGTAGCGCAGCCCGAAGCGGCGCGACAGCAGCTCAACGCCCTCCATCGAGGGGGAGGGGGTCGGCGCGGCATGTCATTGCCCTGGCGTCAGGCCGCTTCCGCCGCAGCCGGTGGCGGCAGACGGTAGGGGAGGCCGTTCGGGAAGAGGCGCACCTCCAGCGTGACGGCGCCGGGGAAGGCGGCGAGCCACGCCTCGGGCAGGTGGGCCAGGCCGTCGGTCCAGCGGTGGGTCGGTTCGTCGGCGTGGAAGCCGTCATTGAGGCGCTCGTGGCCGTGCCCGGCTTCGATCCGCAGATCGCCGTCGTCGAGGACGAGGCGCTCGACCGGCACGCCCAGGCGGCGCCGGTCGCGAGTCTCGGCCCACACCTCGGCCGGCGCGACGCTGCGCGAGGCCAGCGCCACCGCGGCGCTGCCGGCCGGGACGCGGAAGCGCCAGACTCGGTCCTCGACCGCCACTGGCCGGATCACCGCGCCGTCGACGACGAGGTGCAGGTCGGGGTCGAGGTCGAGGGCGTGGCCGAGCGCGGTGGCGCGGGCGAGCAGCGCCGCGCGGATCGCGTCGGTCCCCGCCGCCTCCCATTGCAGCAGCGGCGCGCAGTATTGCCAATGCTCCCGGGCGTCGTCGGGGTAGAGAGCCGCGAACTCGCCGGCGTTGTGGAACTTGCCGCGGTTGTCGCAATCGGCGTAGCTCTCGGCCGGGGCGCCGTCGGCGAAGAGGATGTCGTGCGTCTCCAGTTCGATGTGGAAATACTCGACGCGCTCCCCCGCCGCCTCCTGGACGATCGTCGCGCCGTTCAACAGGTGCTCGGCGCGCACCAGCTCGCCATCGAAGTAGAGCGCGTGGCCGGGCGACACCCGGAGCTCGCGCGCCGGCACCCCATCGGCGAGCGCCCCCGCGGTGATCCGCACCGGCAGCACCGCCCGGTTGTCGGCGACAAATCGCCCGTCATAGGCGCGCCGCCCGATCCACTTCACCGGCCGCGCCGCGCCAGACAGCGTCATTACAAGATCGCCGATCGCCAAATCCTCGACCGCCACCTCGCCGGCGGGAGTCAGGATCAGCGTGCCGCGGCAATAGCACACCGGCGTCAGCTCGGTGCCGCCGGCACCGTCCGGTGCCGTCGTGAAGCTCGCCGCGTCGCTGCCGTCGAGCTGGAAGGTGACCGTGCCGCCCGACCCCGAAACCGTGATCAGGTTGGTGAGCGTGTCGAAATTGCTGATCGTCCCGTCGCTGCCGATCACGGTCAGATCGATCGCCTCGCTCGTCTGGTCGAAGCCCGAGATCGTCACGCCGAGCGTCCCGGAGATGTTCGTCACCACGAGCGTCGCGTGGCCGCCGCCGCCGAACAGAACATTCTCGAAATTGGTCAGTGTCAGCCCGTTGTAGCTCGCCGTTACCGCTGCGCCGACAGTGCCAGCGAGCTCGATCGTATCGGTCCCGATGGTGCTGCCATAGACGCCGCCGCCGAGCCCATAGCCCGGCTCCAACACCAGCAGGTTTCCGCCGGTGCCGCCGAAGCTGACCGCGGTGCCGGTGCCGCCGCTGATCCTGCCGGAATCGACGACCGTGCCGCCGGTGGCGAGGCGGACGCCGTAACTGGACGTGCCGATGATCGTCGCGGAATTGGCGACCGTGCCGATGCCGCCGCGGATATAGACGCCACGGAACCCCTCGATCAGCCCGGTACCCGTGTTGCCGACATAGCCGCCCGTCCACAGCTCGACGGCGCCGTGGCTGGTGCCCAGAATCGTGCCGCCATTGGTAACCCTGCCAATGCCGCCGCCGATGTAGACGGCATAAGCCCCCGCGATCCGGCCGGCGCCGGTATTGGCGACGCTGCCGCCACCGCGGATCTCGACGCTGCGCCGCCCCGCGATCGTGCCGGCGCTGTTGGTGACGGTGCCTCCCGCTCCGAAATAGATGCCCCAGCCGCTTGCGCCGGTGCCGCCGAGGATCGTGCCGGAGTTGCTGACGGTGCCGGCGGCGGCGTAGATGTAGATGCCGCTGTATCCGGTGATCAACCCGGTGTTGCCAATGCTGCCGCCGGCGCGCAAATCGATGCCGGCGAGGACATCGACGTCGACCGTGCCGGCGCCGCCGCCGATCGTGCCGTCATTGGCGAGCGTCCAGGCTTGCGTGGCCGGACCGTAGATGGCGATGCCGCTGGTCGCCACGATCGCGGCGTTCGCCTCGATGACTAGGGGCGAGGTGTAGGTGCCGGCACCTGCTGTCGTGCCAAATGCGATGCCGGAGGTGATCGTCGTTCCGCTGCTTATCGTCGACATCACCCCCCTCGCGAC
>DASYUS010000034.1:0-14928 GCA_036000945.1 Allostellaceae bacterium | reverse complement strand
GTTGCCGCGTAGTCCATGCGGACCGACGGCACGGCGGAAGTCATCGCCGGCCACTCGACGCATCCCGGCAGGACAAACGCTCACGCTGCGCGACCGTTCCCGAGGCCGGGCGAAACCGCTACCATCTACGGTGTCATGGTTATCGACCCGCAGACCCGTTCGCGGATCCGCCTCGAAGGCGGCGACATCACCCGGCTTGCCGTCGACGCCATCGTCAACGCCGCCAATGCTTCCCTGCTTGGCGGCGGCGGCGTCGACGGGGCGATACACCGGGCCGCCGGACCCGAGCTTCTCGCCGAGTGTCGCACGATCGGCGGCTGTCCGCCGGGCGAGGCGCGGCTGACGCGAGGCTATCTTCTGCCCGCCGGCCACGTGATCCATACTGTTGGGCCGGTCTGGCATGGCGGCGCGCGGGGCGAGCGCGAGGTGCTCGCCAGCTGCTACCGGTCCTGCCTTGCGGTGGCGCAGGACCGCCGGTTTCGCGCCATCGCGTTCCCGGCCATCGCGACTGGCGTCTACGGCTTTCCACGCGAGACGGCGGCGCAGATTGCGGTCGCCGAGGTATGCGCCCATTTCGCCGATCGCGAGATGCCGCAGCACGTCGTCTTTATGTGTTTCGACGAGGCGACGCTCGCCGCCTATCGCCGGGCGCTCGGCCTGACAGCGGGCTGAGCCGCCCCGGCGCTATTCGATCCGCTTGCCGTCGAGATCGCGTTCGCTGCGCTCGCGCTCGCTTCGTTCTTTGCCGCGCTCTGCCTTGCTGCGCCCAAACGCGGCGCGGTTTTCGGCGGCGCGGCGCTCGGCCTCGGCGGCTTGCTTGGCCTTGCGGAAGCGGTTGAGATTGACGATCGATGCCATGAATCGTTCCCGTGCTTTCGGCCTGCCAGCCTTGGATCACAGCAACACACTGGTCCCGCTCCGGCTGGTGCGCAACCCCGCGCCGTCAGGATTGCGGCGTCGACAACGGCTCATCGCCGTCGCGCAACGCGCCGCGGCGATAGCTGTCGAGCACGAAGAGGCGGATCGCACTCGACAGATTGCCGCTGCGCTCGGCATCGACCGCCGACAAGAGCGCGTTGACCGACACGCGGCGCCGGCCGGCAATCTCGCAGAGCGCCTGCCAGAAGGCCGCCTCGAGGGACACGCTGGTGGCGTGCCCGGCAACCCGAACCGAATGCTTGACCAGCGATGCCTTATCCATCTCCGTCTTACGATGCCAACCGCCGAGGATTTTTCAAGCGCCTGGCGGACGGCCGACGGTGCCGCGACACGCTGCTTGATATAGACCGCGCAATCCGCAAGGATCGCGCTCTCGACAGGGTGGCTTTGCCGGCAGTCGCGTCGGCGCCCGCGCCGGCAATAACTATCCGTTGCCGGACGCGGTCATTAATGTCATTGATCGGCGAGTTGTTTAAGGCGTAACCGCCCTTTGCGCTGGGGCATCGGACGGGCGGCAGCTTTGGATCATTCGTTGTTATGATTGGCAGAATGCTTGGTCTGTTGTCCGCCGACATGGCGATCGACCTCGGTACGGCGAACACCCTTGTCTATGTCAAGGGCCGCGGTATCGTGCTCAACGAACCCTCGGTCGTCGCCATCGCCAGCGCCAGAGGCAAGCGGCAAGTCCTCGCCGTCGGCGAGGAGGCCAAGCTGATGCTCGGCCGCACGCCGGGCAACATCCAGGCAATCCGGCCGCTGCGCGACGGTGTCATCGCCGATTTCGAGGTGGCGGAGGAAATGATCAAGCATTTCATCCGCAAGGTGCACAACCGGCGGAGCTTCGCCAGCCCGCAGATCATCGTCTGCGTGCCGTCGGGGTCGACCGCGGTCGAGCGCCGCGCCATTCAGGAATCGGCCGAAAGCGCCGGGGCGCGCCGGGTGTTCCTGATCGAGGAGCCGATGGCGGCGGCGATCGGCGCCGGCTTGCCGGTGACCGAGCCGACCGGCTCGATGATCGTCGATGTCGGCGGCGGAACCACCGAGGTCGCGGTGCTCTCATTGGGCGGCATCGTCTATTCGCGCTCGGTCCGGGTCGGCGGCGACAAGATGGACGAGGCGATCATCGCCTATATCCGGCGCAACCATAATTTGCTCGTCGGCGAGAGCAGCGCCGAACGGATCAAGAAGGAAATCGGCTCGGCCTGCATGCCCGAGGATGGCGACGGGCGGGTCTTGGAAATCAAGGGCCGCGACCTGATCAACGGCGTCCCCAAGGAGATCGTCATCAGCGAGCGGCAGATCTCCGAGAGTCTCGCCGAGCCGGTCGGCTCGATCGTCGAGGCGGTCAAGGTCGCCCTCGAGCACACCGCGCCCGAACTCGCCGCCGACATCGTCGACAAGGGGATCGTCTTGACTGGCGGCGGCGCCCTGCTCGGCAACCTCGATTTCGTGCTGCGTCACGCCACCGGCCTGCCGGTGTCGATCGCCGAGGATCCGCTGAGCTGCGTCGCGCTCGGAACCGGCCGTGCGCTTGAGGAAATGAAGACGTTAAAAAACCTGTTGATCAATATGTGGTGAGGGGGTTTATCTCGGGGTATGCTCCGAGCTGGGGGGTGTCGGGGATATGAGAGATCAGCGCCGCCGCGCCGGCCGAACGGCTTCGTTCGGCACTAATCCGAGCTGAGAGAACGGTGGTGCTTCGACCGTCAGCGCAGATCCGCGCGGCGATCCAGCGCACCGTGCCGCCGTTTCTGGTTCTGCTGGCGGCGGCGATCATCGTGCTCGGCAAGGCCGACCAGGCGATCTTCGTATCGCTCCGGACGACCGTGTCGGACGATGCCGCCCCCGCGCTCGAAGCGCTGTCGCGCCCGCTCGGGATCGCGGCGACGCTGTTCGATCGGGCGCGCGGGGTCGTCCTGATGTACCAGGACAATCTGCGCCTTCACGAGGAGAACGAGCGGCTGCTGCAGTGGCAACACGCCGCGCTCAAGCTGTCCGACGAAAACCGCGAGCTGCGCGGCCTGCTAAAGGTCGTGCCGGACAACGCGGTCTCGTTCGTCACCGCCCGCGTCATCGCCAATTCGGCCGGCTTCTATGTCCGCACCGTGATGGTGAACGCCGGAACCGATCAGGGGCTGGCGCGCGGCCAGGCGGCGATTACCGGCAGCGGCCTTGCCGGGCGGCTCACCGAGGTCGGCAGCCGCGCCGGGCGGGTTCTCCTGATCACCGACCTCAACTCGCGCATCCCGGTCGTCATCGAGCGCCTTCACGCCAATGCCGTGCTGGCCGGCGACAACTCCGAGCGGCCGCGGCTCATCTATGTCCATGCGGCCGACGCCATCAGGATTGGCGACCGCGTCGTTACCTCGGGTGAGGGCGGGGTGTTTCCGCCGGGTCTGCCGGTCGGTGTCGTCGCGACGCTCGACGCGAGCGGACCGCGGGTTGAGCCATACGTCGAGCTGTCGCAGCTGGCATCGGTGCTGGTCGTCGATTATGGCCTGTCGGGAGGCCTGCCTCAGCCTCTGGCGGCCGCGAAGCAGCCCAGCCGGCGCGCCAAGCCGGCAGTCGCCGACGAGGCAAGCGTGCGCTGAGCCGATGGCGCTCGAGGTTTCCAGCATCCCGTCCCTGCCGCGGGTCAATAGCGGCCTCGCCCGGATGTTGCCGCTTGCCACCACGGTGCTCGCCGCGCTCCTCGCAATCCTGCCGCTGCGCCTGCCGGGCTATGCGGCGCTGACCCCCGCCTTTACCCTGATGGCGGTCTATCACTGGACGATCTACCGGCCCGACCTCTTGCCGCCGCTTGGGCTGTTTGTGGTCGGCATCGCCCAGGACCTGCTCGCCGGCGCGCCGGTCGGAGTGAGCGCGCTGACGCTGCTGCTCGCACGCGCGGCGGTGCTGCGCTGTCGCCGCCATTTCATCAATCGGACCTTCCCCTTCGTGTGGACCGGCTTCACGCTGCTCGGCGCCGTCGCAACGCTTGGCCTGTGGGCGCTGCACAGCCTGATCGAACTGAGCTTCTTCGATTTGCGCAACGCCGTGTTTCGGACGGTTCTGACGATCGCGATGTTTCCGGCGGCAAGCTTTGTGCTCGGGCGGACCCAGCGGGCGCTGATGGCCCCCGCCGGATGACGCGCGTCGGCTGACCGCAAGGCCATGCCCCGCGAAACCCAGCGTGAGAAGCTGTTCACGCGGCGGACCGCCCTCCTTGCCGGCGGCCAGTCGATCCTCGCCGCGATCGTCGCCGGCCGCCTCTATCAGCTGCAGATCCTCGAAAAGGACCGCTACACCCTCCTCGCCGACGAGAACCGCATCAATCTTCGGCTGCTCGCGCCGCCGCGCGGGCGGATTTTAGATCGCTTCGGCGTTGCTCTCGCCGACAACCGGGAGAATTACCGAGTCGTTGTCGTGCCCGAGCAGGCCGGCGACCTCGACGCGACGCTGAGCGCGCTCGGCAGGCTGATCGAGATCGGCGATGGCGAACGCCGCCGCGTCCTGCGCGAAGCCAAGCGCAAGCATCGTTTCGTCCCGCTGGTGGTGCGGGCCAATTTGAGCTGGGAGGAGATGGCGCGGATCGAGGTCGCGATGCCCGAGCTGGCCGGCGTATCGATCGAACAGGGCATGATGCGGGACTACCCGCACGGACCGAGTGCCGCTCACGTCCTCGGCTATGTCGCGGCGGTATCCGAGAAGGATCTGAACGGCGACCCGCTGCTCGAACTGCCCGATTTCCGGATCGGCAAGAGCGGTATCGAAAAGTCCCGGGACCTGCAGCTGCGCGGGATCGCCGGCACCAGCCAGGTCGAGGTCAATGCCTATGGCCGGGTGGTGCGCGAGATCGCCACCCGACCGGGGCAGCCGGGCGAGGATCTGGTGCTCACCCTCGATATGGCGATTCAGGATTTCGTCGTTAAGCGCTGCGCCGCCGAACCCAGCATCTCGTGCGTCGTGCTCGATGCCGTGAGCGGCGATGTGCTCGCCCTCGTGTCGAGCCCGAGCTTCGATCCGATGCTGTTTTCGACCGGCCTCACGCCGGCAGTCTGGCAGCAACTCTCGACCGACCCGCGCAACCCGCTCTCCGACAAGGCAATCAGCGGCCTCTACCCGCCCGGCTCGACGTTCAAGCCGATGGTCGCGCTTGCCGCGCTCGAAGCCGGCACCATCACCCCGGAGACGGCGGTCAGCTGTCCGGGATATCTGGAGTTGGGGGACGCCACCTTTCATTGCTGGAAGAAGGGCGGTCACGGCACGTTGCGCCTGCACGACGCGATCAAGAAATCCTGTGACGTGTATTTCTACGAGACGTCACGGCGCACCGGCATCGACCGGATCGGCGCGATGGCGCGGCGCTTCGGCTTTGGCGCCCCGCTCGGCCTCGATATCCCGGGCGAGCGCGGCGGCCTCATGCCGAGCCGCGACTGGAAGCGGGCGGCGACCGGGGTCGCCTGGCAACAGGGCGAAACCTTGATCACCGGCATCGGTCAGGGCGCGGTGCTGGCGACGCCGCTTCAGGTGGCGACAATGACGGCGCGCCTCGTCACCGGTCGCGCGGTGGTGCCTCACCTGGTGCGCGGCAATGGCCGGCCGGCGCCGGGCGGCGATCAGGCGATCCCCGCCTTTCCCGCGCTCGGCATCGCCGCGCGAAACCTCCGCCTCGTGCTCGACGGAATGAGCGCGGTGGTGAATGAACAGGGCGGCACCGCTTATGCCGCCCGCATCACCGACCCCGCGCTGGCGATGGGCGGCAAGTCGGGGACTTCGCAGGTGCGCCGCATCACCCAATACGAGCGCGACCACGGCGTGCGCAAAGCCGCCGACGTGCCGTGGAAGGAGCGCGACCATGCGCTGTTCGTGGCCTTCGCACCGGTCGCCGCGCCGCGTTATGTCTGCGCCGTCGTCGTCGAGCACGGCGGCGAGAGCGGGGGTGGCGGCTCGGCGGCAGCCGCGCCGGTGTGCCGCGACGTGCTGATCGAGGTGCAGCGGCGCGATCCGGCGCGCCGGCCGCCGCAACCGGTTTCGGTGGTGCAGATCGTACCCGACCGGCGTCCCGCGTCCGTCTCCCCGGCAGGCAGCGACGCCGGCCGTTTGTAGCTGATGACGAGCGCTGCGCACGACATCGGCCGGCGCGAGCTGACGCTCGCCGACAAGGTCCGCGCGATCCAGTGGGGATTGGTGCTGTTGATCGCGGCGATCGCGGGCATCGGCTTCGCGATGCTTTATTCGGCCGCCAACGGCAGCATGCAGCCCTGGGCGTCGCGCCAGATGACCCGGTTTCTGGTCGCGCTGGTGCCGATGCTCGCGGCGGCATTGGTCGATGTGCGCCACTGGTTCCGCGGTGCCTATTGGTTCTACCTCGCCGCGCTGTTGCTGGTCATTGCCGTCGATCTACGCGGCATCGCAGGCCTCGGCGCGCAGCGCTGGATCGACCTCGGGGTGGTCCAGCTGCAGCCCTCGGAGATCATGAAGATCGCGCTGGTGCTGGCGCTGGCCCGCTATTTTCACGGCCTGCCGAGCGAGAATGCCGGGCGGATCCGCTACCTGTTTGTTCCGGTCCTGATGATCCTCGTGCCGACGGCGCTGGTTTTGAAACAGCCGGATCTCGGCACCGCGATGATGCTGCTTTTGTCCGGCGTCACCCTGATGTTCCTCGGCGGTGTTCGCCTGTGGATTTTCGGGGTGGGAACGCTTGCCGCCGGGGTGGCGGCGCCGCTTGCCTGGTCGATGTTGCGCGATTATCAGAAAACCCGATTCTACACATTTCTCGATCCGGACCGCGACCCGCTCGGCGCCGGCTATCACATTCTGCAATCGAAGATCGCGCTCGGCTCGGGCGGCCTGTTCGGCAAGGGGTTTCTGCAAGGCACGCAAAGCCATCTCAGTTTCCTGCCGGAAAAGCAGACCGACTTCATCTTCACGATGATCGCCGAGGAGTTCGGGCTGGTCGGCGGGCTGGTGCTGCTGGCGCTCTATATGATGGTGATCGGGTATGCGTTCGCGATCGCGTTGCGCAGCCGCAGTCAGTTCGGCCGGCTGCTCGGCCTGGGAATCGCCATCAATTTCTTTCTGTACGTGTTCGTCAATACGGCGATGGTTATCGGCCTGATCCCGGTGGTGGGGGTGCCGCTGCCGCTGATTTCTTATGGCGGAACCGCAATGATCGCGGTGATGTTGGGATTCGGCCTGCTGATGAATGTCGGCATCCACCGCGACGTGCACATCAGCCGGTTCGGCGAAAGCCGGCTTGGCTGATCGTGCCGGTTGCGCGCAGTCGGGCGCGGCGGTATTCGGTGCGGTCAAGGAGATGCGATGGCCGAGAAGGAAGCGCCTGAGGCCGGCCGACGGCTGCACGTAACGGTGCTTCTCGTCGCCTCGCGCCGCGCACTCGACAACGCGCTCAACGAGCTCGGCTTTGCCGAGGATGACGACCGCGTCATCGAGCACGACGGGCGGCTCGCCTTTCTGACCTGCACCCACGAAGAGGATTGCGACGATCTGTTCGCGTTGATCACCGAGCTTTCGGCGCGCAGCGAAAGCTGGGAGCTGCAATCGCGCATCGATACCGAGGCGGGCCGTGCGGTCTACCAGTCGCTGGCGCGGCACCGCCCGGTGGACGCCGTCGATGCCGCCGTCGACGAGGATGTTGAGCCGGATGCGGTCGAGCCGGCCGCACTCGATATCGAGACCAGCGAGGGGCTGCAGGCGCTGAAGCGGCTGCTGCGGCGGGTCGAGCCGGCCGAGGTGTTCGCGACGATCCGACCGGGCCGCGAGGGGCGCGCCACCGCGCGCATCCTGCGCCGCAACAGCCGCCGCCAGCTCGCCGCCGCGACCGCCTCCGACGAGGCGACCTTGCGCGGCGTGCTGCGCGAGATTTTGCCCAACGTCATGCTCGACGTGGCGATGAAGCCGCCAAGCTGAGCCGGGAGGGCGGAGCGGCGACGGGATCGTCCGGAACAGTGTCTCGCACTTGCCGCGCTGGCCGGTTTGGCGCGACACTTGTCGTGATCGACGCCATCACTCTGCAACGGGAGATCGACCCATGCTGTCGCGCCGTTCCGTGATCCTCCAGCTGCCCGCCGCCGCCATCGCGACGGGTTATGCCACCCGGGTGTTCGCCGCCGAAAAGGAGATCACGATCGGGATCGCCCTGCCGCTGACCGGGGCCGACGCGCAAGCCGCGCAGAAAGTCAGGGATGGTGCGTTGATGGCGATCGAGGAGTTCAACGCAAAGGGCGGGGTCGCCGGATACAAATTCAAGGCGCTGATCCTCGACAACGGCACGGCGACCGCCGGACAGTATGACCCGGCGCAGGCCGCCACGAACGCCCGCAAGATGGTGGCCGACAAGAGCGTCGTCGCCGGCATCGGGCCGTATATGAGCGGCTCGGGCAAGGCGATGGCGCCGATCCTGAGCCAGGGCAACCTGGCGACGATCACCCCGGCCTCGACCAACCCGGACATCACCGACCCCAAATTCGCCGGCCAATACCGACCGGGCGGCAAGACAATTTATTTCCGCACGGTGACCACCGACGCGTACCAAGGCCCCAACATGGCCAATTTCTATGCCGACACGCTCAAGGCCAAATCGGTGTATGTGCTCGACGACAGCGGCGCTTATGGCGTCGGCATCGCCAACACCTTTCAGGCCCAGGCCGAGAAGCGCGGCATCAAGGTGGCCGGCCGCGACCAGCTCAATCCGAGGGAAGCCGACTACACGACGATTCTGACCAAGATCAAGGCGCTCGGCCCGGAGGCGCTCTATTACGGCGGGGTGGCGCAGGCCGGGGTCAAGCTGGTCAAACAGGCCTACGACATCGTGCCAAAGCTGCTGAAAGGCGGCGGCGACGGGTTGTACAGTACCGATCTCTTGAAGGGCGCAGGCTTCCCGGCCGCCGAAGGATGGTACGTGACGGTCGCCGCACCGCACGTCGTCGGCGAAGCGGAGGTCAAGGCCTGGGTCGAGCGCTTCCGCAAGAAATATGGCGTGGGCCCCGAGGACTATTCGATCACCGCCTATGACGCCGCGCTGGTCATTGCCGACGCCGTTAAGCGCGTGGCGGCGGCGGGCAAGCCGGTCAACCGCGACACCGTCCGCGACGCGATCCAGACCACCAAGATCAAGACGCTCCAGGGCGAGGTCAGCTTCGACGAGCACGGCGACATCAGGAACCGGGTAGTCAGCGTCTTCCAGATCGTCAAGGATGCGACCCGCCCGCTCGACGATTTGAGTTTCCAATATAAGTACATCGGCGTCGCGCCCGCCGGTTCGTGAGGCGTCCTCTGTTGACGCGATCGGCCAGCACCCGATCGCCGGCCGTTGAACCGCGTGCTGCGGCGGGGCTGTCCGGTTTGCCGCGGCCACTGCGATGAGCACCGAAGCGCTCTTCCTGCAGCAGGTGATCAACGGGCTGAGCCTCGGCGCGATGTACGCTCTCCTGGCGCTCGGCTTCACCCTCGTCTACGGCATCCTGGAGCTGATCAATTTCGCGCATTTCAACGTCTTCATGGTCGGCTCGTTTGTCGGCCTGTGGGCGCTTGAGCTGTGCGGCCTGTCCGGGCAGAGCGTGACGCTGACCGGCCTCGCCCTGGTCGGCACGCTGGTGTTCGCCTTTGCCGTGACGATGCTGGCCTCGGGGATCCTTGGCGTCGTGATCGAACGCCTCGCGCTGCGCCCGCTGCGCGGCGTGCCCGGCACCGCCGGGATGATCACGACGATCGGGGTGTCTTACATCCTGTTCAATACGATCCTGCTGACGGTCGGCGCCTCGTCGCAGAACTATCCCAACCCGATGCCGGTGATGCGCTGGGAGGTGGGCGGCGCGGTCCTGCAATTGCGCGAGGTGCTGATCTGGGGGATCACGCTCGCGTTGATGCTGGGGCTGCACGCCTTCGTCAACCTGACGCGTCTCGGCAAGGCGATGCGCGCCACCGCCCAGGATGCCGAGGCGGCGCGCATGATGGGCGTCGATGTCGACCGCGTCGTCGTCACCGCCTTCTTCCTCGGCTCTGCCTTGGCTGGGGCGGCGGCGCTGATCTTCGGGCTCTATTACAACTACACCAGCTTCATCATCGGCTACACCGCGGGGCTCAGGGCGTTTACCGCAGCGGTGCTGGGCGGCATCGGCAGCATCCCCGGGGCGATGGTCGGCGGCCTGCTGATCGGCCTGATCGAGTCCCTGGGCGGCCAGCTGATCGAGGTGCGCTGGACCGACGTGATCATTTTCTCGATCCTCGTCCTGGTGCTGGTGCTGGCGCCGAGCGGACTGTTCGGGCGCGCGAACCCGACCAAATCCTGAAATGCCGAGGCGCGACCCGGCGGCACCGCGAACCGGCATGATGGCCGAGTCATTCGCGCGGATTCGCCGGGCGTCGCCGATCCAGTGGATCGCGCCGCAGCTGACTTCGCGCAGCGCCGCCATGGTGCTGTTCGGGTTCGCGATCCTCTTCCCCGTCATTCACCCGAATGATGCCAACATCGACTCGGCGGCCAACGCGCTGACCTTTGCCGCACTGGCGCTCGGCCTCAACATCGTGGTCGGGCTCGCCGGCCTCTTGGACCTCGGTTATGCCGCGTTTTTCGCGATCGGCGCCTATTCCTACGGCGTCGCCGCCTCGTGGCAGATGACGCCGGAATGGTCGGGCTTCTGGGAGGTTTTCCGATGGCTCGGCCTCGTCGCGCGGTTTCGCGAGGGCGGTGTCGACGTCGTCCATTTCCAGGTGTCGTTCTGGCTGATGATGCCCGCGGCGGCGGCGCTGGCAGCGCTCTTCGGCATCTTGTTCGGCGCTCCGACCCTGCGCCTCAAAGGCGACTACTTGGCGATCGTGACGCTCGGCTTCGGCGAGATCGTGCCGATCGTCGTGCGCAACACGCCGAGCGTCACCAACGGCGCGATGGGGCTGAACGGCGTCCAGGCGCCGCAGCTCTTTGGCTGGAGCTTCGGGGTCAGCGCCACGCCCTATTACTATGTCGGCCTCCTGCTCGTCGCCTTCCTGATCCTGACCAGCCAGCGCCTCAAATTCTCGCGGATCGGGCGGGCCTGGATGGCGATTCGCGAGGACGAGATCGCCGCCGCGGCGATGGGCGTCGACCGGGTCAAGATGAAGCTCCTGGCCTTTGCCACCGGCGCCGCCTTTGCCGGCGCGACCGGCACTCTCTTCGTCGCCAAGCTGCAGACCGCAACCCCCGACATGTTCGGTTTTCCGGTATCGGTGATGATCCTCGTCATGGTCGTCTTCGGCGGCATCGGCAGCGTCTGGGGCGTCGTGCTCGGGGCACTGATCCTCCAGCTGCTGCAATCGTGGTTTCTCCAGGATTTGTCGCAATGGCTGCAGGCGCTCGGTCGCCTCGTCGGCGTGCAATGGTTGCAGCGCGTCGAGCTTGCCTCCTCGATCGAGCTGATCTTCGGCCTGATCCTGGTCACGATGATGCTGTACCGGCGCGAAGGCCTGATCCCGGCGTCGCGTCGCGTCGCGGCGTTGACCCCCGAGGAGCAGAACGCCCCGGTCACCCGCGGCGGCTTCGACGGCTTGCATGGGCTCGGCGCGCTCGACGAGCCGCGGGGGGCGCCCGGGGCCCGCGCGCTCCTCGAAATCGACAATCTGACCGTGCGGTTCGGCGGCCTTGTTGCCCTGCACGCGGTGGCGCTCGGTGTGCCGGCGCATTCGGTATTGGCGGTCATCGGCCCGAACGGCTCGGGCAAATCGACCCTCTTCAACGCGGTCACCGGGTTGGTGCCAGCCGAAGGGGGCAGCATCCGCTTCGCCGGGGCCGAGATCGCCGGCAGGCCGCCGCATGTCGTCCTCGACCGCGGCATCGCCCGCACGTTTCAGAACATCCGCCTCTTCCCCAACCTGACGGTCCTCGAAAACGTCCTGATCGGCATGCACGCGCGGCTTCATACCGGCGCTGCCGAGGCATTGCTGCGTCTGCCGCGGACAATCCGCGAGGAGGCGGCGGCCCGCCAGCGCGCCCTCGAAATCTTGGCGATCTTCGGCAACCGGCTGGTGCCGCGCGTCGACCACGTCGTCTCGAGCCTCTCCTACGCCAATCGCCGGCGGGTCGAGATCGCCCGCGCGCTCGCCTCCAACCCCAAGCTGTTGCTGCTCGACGAGCCGACCGCCGGGATGAACCCGGCCGAAACCCTTGAACTGGCCGAGCAGATCAAGAGCCTCAACGGGCTCGGCCTGACGATCGTCCTGATCGAGCACAAGCTCGCCGTTGTCGTCAATCTCGCCGACAAGGTGATCGTGCTCGACCATGGCGAGAAGATCGCCGAGGGCTCGCCCGCCGAAATCCGGCGCGACGAAGAGGTGATCCGCGCCTATCTCGGCCGGAGCGCCGCGATTGCCTGATCCTCAACAAGACCGCATTCCCGGCGAAAGCCGGGACCCACCTCTCGACCGCTCAGTCGGCGGAACCGTGGATCCCGGCTTTCGCCGGGAATGCGCGTAAGGGCGGGCGATGTCCTCGTCCGCACTTCTCGAATTTCGCGCGGTCGATACGCATTACGGCGATCTGCACGTGCTGAAAGCGGTCGATTACCGGATCGCCGAGGGCGAGATCGTCTGCCTGCTGGGCGGCAACGCATCGGGCAAGTCGACGACGATGAAGACGATCATGGGCGTCGTCACCCCGAGTTCGGGCGAAGTTCGTTTCGCGGGAAAATCGCTCGCCGGGGTCGGTGTCGCCGAGCGGGTGCGGCGCGGGATTGCGCCGGTGCTGGAGGCGCGCCGCCTGTTTCCGCGCATGACCGTCTTCGAGAACCTCGAAATGGGCGCATACACGCAGGCGCGCGGCCCGCAGTTCGCCGCCGATCTGGAGCGCGTCTACGCATTGTTTCCGCGCGTCAAGGAGCGTTCGAAGCAGCTTGCAGGCACGCTGTCGGGCGGCGAACAGCAGATGGTGGCGATCGGACGGGCATTGATGGCGCACCCGCGCCTCCTCTGCATGGACGAGCCGTCGATGGGCCTCTCGCCGGTCTTTGTCGAGCAGGTCTTTGACATCATCCAGACGATCAACCGCCAGGGCACGACGATCTTCATGGTCGAGCAGAACGCCAACATGGCGCTGCAGATCGCCCACCGGGCCTATGTCTTGCAGACGGGGCAGGTCGTGCTTTCGGGCGATGCCGCGGAGTTGCGCCGGAACCCGATGATCCGCGAAGCCTATCTCGGCGAGATGAAGGTGGAGTGAGGGCGGGGTGCGCTCGCTCTCGCGGTGCCGATTTCCCGTCGCAGGCGTTTGCCCACCGTATCTACCGTCGGCGCCGCGGCGTCGACATCGGAACGGCTCTGCCAGTTTGTTCGCTGACCTGGATATCTCGCAGTGGCTCGCCGGGGTTCGTGACATCGCGGAATCGCCCGCGCTGATCAAGAGCCTGGCGCTTCAGCTCGGCCTGATCGGCGCCCTGTTCGCGCTCGCCTGGGGCATCCGGACGGCGACGCACCGGGCGACCGAGCGTCTCATCGAGCGCTTCATCCCATCGGCGTGGATCAAGCCCGAGCTGTCTCGACTGGCGACGCTGGCCTGTGCCTGGCTGCTGCTCGCCATCGCCCAGCACACCGCCGCCGGCTTCCGGCTCGACCTGCGCCTTGTTGCCGCCGCCGCGACGCTGACGGCGCTGTGGATCGTGCTGCGGGCGTCGACCTTCTTGTTCCGCGATGCGCTGATGGCGCGGGTGGTTGCCGCGGCGGCGTGGATCATCGCGGCGCTCGACATTACCGGGCTGACGGCCCCGACCGCTGCGGCGCTCGACAGCGCTGCGGTGACGATCGGCAGCGTGCGGCTGTCGCTGCTGCTCTTGGTCAAGGCGGCGCTGATCATCGCGACGCTGTTATGGGGCGCGCTCGCGCTGGCGCGACTGATCGGCGGCCGGATCGATCGGCTCGCGAGCCTCAGCCCGTCGGTGCAGACGCTGGCCGGCAACCTGGTCAAGATCGCGCTGGTCTTTCTCGCGCTCTTGATCGGGCTCAACGCGGTCGGCATCGACCTGACCGCCTTCACCGTGCTGTCCGGCGCGATCGGCGTCGGGCTCGGCTTCGGGCTGCAGCGGATCGTCTCGAATTTTATCAGCGGCATCATTCTGTTGGCCGAGCGCTCGATCAAGCCGGGCGATGTCATCGAGGTCGGGAACACGCACGGCTACGTCACCTCGCTCGGCGCCCGCTACACCTCGGTGCGCGGCCGCGACGGCAAGGAATACCTGATCCCCAACGAGACGCTGATCACCAACCAGGTGATCAACTGGTCATACACGAACCGATTTGTCCGGCTCGATTTGACGTTCGGCGTCGCCTACGGCACCGATCTGCGCCTCGTGCGCCGCCTGGCGATCGAGGCGGCGGAGGCGACCGAGCGCGTGCTCGCCGCACCGGCGCCGCTGTGCCACGTCACCGAATTCGGCGACAACGGCATCAACCTCGTGCTGCGTTTGTGGATCGAAGATCCAGCGAATGGCGTCACCAACGTCAAGGGCGACGTTTTTCTCGAGCTGTGGGACCGCTTTGTCGAGCACCGCATCGAGGTGCCGTTCCCGCAGCGCGACCTGCACGTCCGCGACGTACCGCCGGCGCTGTCGCGCCCCGCCCCGACCCGCTCCGCCGCCGACTGACCGGGGGCGGTTCACAACGCCGTACGGCGCAGCCGCAAGGCGTTGGTGACGACGGTGACCGACGACAGGCTCATCGCGGCGCTGGCGATCATCGGGTTCAACAGGAGGCCGAACCACGGATAGAGCACGCCCGCCGCTATCGGCACCGCCGCCGCGTTGAAGATGAAGGCGAAGAACAAATTCTGCCGGATGTTGCGCATCGTCGCGCGGCTGAGATGACGGGCGCGGACGATGCCGTTGAGATCGCCCTTGACGAGCGTCACCTGGGCGCTCTCCATCGCGACATCGGCGCCGGTTCCCATGGCGATGCCGATCTGCGCCCGCGCCAGCGCCGGCGCGTCGTTGATGCCGTCGCCGGCCATGCCGACGAACCGACCCTCAT
>DASYUS010000033.1:0-2647 GCA_036000945.1 Allostellaceae bacterium | reverse complement strand
CCGGCGCGGAGTGTCGGCGGAATGGCGCTGCGCCGCGCACGAGGCGTCGCGGAGCCCGTCCGAAATCACCGCGATGCACGGCCGCTACGCCGATCTGATCGTGCTCGGCCAGCTCGACCCCGACGACGTTGCCGCGCCGCTGTTTCGCCCGCTGCCCGAAGAGGTGGCGCTCGCCGTCGGCCGGCCGATCCTCGTCGTCCCCTACGCCGGCAACCGGGCGGAGGTCGGGCGCCGCGTGCTGGTCGGCTGGGACGCCAGCCGCGAAGCGACGCGCGCGATCAACGACGCGATGCCGCTGTTGCAGGGTGCCGAGGCGGTGACCGTCCTTGCGGTCGATCCGGCGCATGGCTCCAGGAACCCGGCCCGGGGCCACGGCGAGGTGCCGGGCGCCGACATCGCGCTGCACCTGGCGCGCCACGGCGTCAAGGCGACGATCGAACGCACGGTGTCCTCCGGGATCGGCATCGGCAACGCGCTCTTGTCGCGGGCCAGCGACCTCGGGGCCGACCTCCTGGTGATGGGCGCCTATGGTCATTCGCGGGTGCGCGAGCTGCTGCTCGGCGGCGCCACCCGAACCGTGCTCGAAAGCATGACCCTGCCGGTCCTGATGGCGCATTGAGAGCGGCGATGAGCATCCGCACGATCCTCGCCGCGGCGAGCGGCGGTGCGGCGACTTCCGGGGTGATCGATCTCGCCTGCCAGCTCGCCCGCCGGTTCGAGGCCCATCTCGAAGGATTTCACGTTCTCCCCGACCCGAGTGCGGCGTTCGCCGCTTCCGGCGAGGGAATCGGCAGCCCGGCGCCGGTCGGGCTCGTCGACCGCGTGATCGAGGAGGCCGCCGCGACTGCGGCCCGGACGCGCGCGCTGTTCGAGGAGATCGCCCACCGGCACGGCATCGCCCACGGCGCCCTGCCGCAAGCCGCGCTGCGCCTGCCGTTGGCGAGCTGGCGCGAGGAAACGGGCAACGCCGCCGCCCTCGTCGCGCGCCGTGGCAGGTGCTTCGACCTGGTGGTGCTCGGCCGCTCCGACCGCGTCGTCAACGAGCCCTACAGCGACACGATCGAGGTGACGCTGGCGCAGTCCGGCCGCCCGGTGCTGCTGGCGCCGGCCGAGCCGCCCTCCGGCATCGGCTACGTCGTTGCCGTGGCGTGGAACGGCTCGCCGCAGGCGGTGCGGGCGCTCGCCGCTTCGCTGCCGTTTCTCGAAAAGGCCAACGCCGTCTCGCTGATCACCGCCGGCGACGCCGACCCGGACGACGCGCGGCCAATTATCGATTACCTGGCCTGGCACGGCGTCGCTGCCGAGCCGCACACGGTCGCGGCCGTCGCGGGCCGGCATGGCGGTCGGGTCCTGCTCGACGCCGCCCGCGACGCCGCGGCCGACCTCCTGGTGATGGGCGCCTATGGCCGGGCGCCGTGGCGCGAGCAGCTGTTCGGCGGGGCAACGCGCGCCGTTCTCGCGACGATGCCGCTCCCGCTCCTGCTGATGCACTGATAGGCTCTCTCGGCGCCGCCGTATCGCGGGCGGCGAGGAGAAAGCCATGGCCAGGCTCGGCATCGCCATCTCGGGCGGTCCCAACCCCGGGGACATCGTCGATTGCGTAAGGCTGGCCGAAGGCCTCGGCTACGAGTCGGCATGGATCGCCGAGGGACATGGCGGCGACCAGTTTGCGATCCTCGCGGCCTGCGCGATGGCGACCTCGCGCATTCTGCTCGGCACCAGCGTCACCAGCGTCTTTGTCCGCACCGTGCCGACGATCGCGATGGCGGCGGCGAGCGTCGACGACATCTCGGGCGGCCGTTTCATCCTCGGTGTCGGGTCGAGCCACCGGGTTCAGGTCGAGCCGGAGCACGGCGTCCCCTATAGCCGGCCGCTGACCCGGGTGCGCGAAAGCGTCGCCGTGATCCGCGAGCTGCTGCGCACCGGCCATGCCCGTTACGCCGGCGAGACCGTCCGCATCGCCGGCTTCGATTTGTGGTTCACGCCGCGGCGCCCGACGATCCCCGTCTATGTCTCGGCCGTCTTTCCGCGGATGATCGCTCTCTGCGGCGAGATCGCCGATGGCATCCTCTTGACGCGCAGCACGCTCGACACGGCGGGACAGGTCAGGGAGGTCATCGGCGCCAGCGCCAGGGAAGCCGGCCGCGACCCGGGAGACATCGTCGTCGCCTCGCTCTTGCCGACCGCCGTCGCCGCGACGCGCGAGGCGGCGCTCGCCGCGCTGCGGCCGGGCCTCGCCTTCTATGCCGGCTTCTTTCCGCGTTACAACCGGATGATGGCCGGGCACGGTTTTCGCGACGAGGCCGCGGCGATCGCCGACGCCTGGGCGCGCAACGACCGCCAGGCGGCCGAGCGGGCGGTCACCGATGCGCTGATCGATGCAACGAGCGTCGCCGGCACGCCGGAGCAATGCCGCGCGCGCATCGAGGCCTACCGGCGCTCGGGCATCGACCTGCCGATCCTCAGCCCGTTCGCCCGTGGCCCCGGCGCCAAGGCCCGGTTCGAGGCGGTCATCCGCGCCTGCGCGCCGGCCGGCGCTTGACCCCAGCCCTCCGGAGGTCCAGGGCGGATCCGTTTTGCCGCGCCGACTCCCTCCCCTCGATGCCCCTCGATGCAGGGCAATCGCATTTGGCATGCTCTCCCCCTC
>DASYUS010000032.1:0-12308 GCA_036000945.1 Allostellaceae bacterium | reverse complement strand
CGTGGCGGGCAACCCAGTATCGATATAATCGCCTGCTAGGTGAAGATTGTTCCACGCCGTCGTGGCAGAAGGCCGCCGGGCGAGCTGCGCCGGCGTCGCGCGGAACGTGGCGCGACGCTCCTTGACGATGCGGGAGGGCGGAATTGGCTGGTGCGGGAGGCCGAAGGCGAGGCTCACATCGCGCCACAACACGTCGCGCAATTCGTCGGCGGAGCACCCGACGAGCCGATCGGCGGCGCTGACCGTCACCGACACGACATCGCGCTTGCGAAAGATCCACTCCGCGGTGCCGCCGACGATGCCGGCGAAGAGCGGCGCAGCGGGGGGCGCGGCGCAGCGGAAATGGGCGTTGACGATCGGCGCGTAATCGTCCGGCACGACGAGGCCGGGGACGAGGCGGGCCGCGATCGCCGCCGGTACGGCCAGGATCACGCTGTCTTGCGGGCGAACGGGCACGGTGTCGCCGTCAAACGCCAGCTCGGCGATGCGGCCCTCGGCGAAACCGAGCGCCCTGAGGCGGGAGCCGAACCGCACCGTGCTCCCGTGGCGGGACAAGAACCCCAGCGCCGGATCGACGAGGCTCTCCGACAACCCCTCGCGCGCCACCATCGGGCGGCAGGCCACCGCGCCGCGGCCAATCGTCTCGGCCAGAACGCGCCAGAACAAGGCCGCCGACGCGTCGCTGACCCCAGTATTCAGCGCCGCTACGGCGAGCGGCTGCCACAACCGGCGAAACAGCAGATTTTCGGGATCCAGCACTGCCGCGACGGTATCCCCGGGCGCAGCCCGCCGCAGCCGGAGCGCAGCGAGGTAATCCAATGCCCGCGTCCCCGGCACCCGACGCGCGGCGCGCAGCACCCACCACGGCAGCGCGCCGTTGCCGGGGCGCAAGGCCCAGCGCTCCCCGGTCGCGATGTCGATGAACGGGATCGCCGCCTCGCGCGGCCGCTCGAAGGTGTCGAGCGCACCGATGCGTTCGACGTAGGCGACCGCCGATCTGTTGCCGGAGAGCAGCAGGTGATTGCCGTTGTCGATACGAACGCCAAGCTCGGCATCGAGAAAAGAGCGGCAGCGTCCGCCCGCCTGCGGCCCCAATTCGTAGAGGGTGACCGGGTAGCCCTCGCCGGCGAGATCGACCGCGGCCGCCAGGCCGGCGAGCCCGGCCCCGACGACATGGACCCGGCCCGGCGGCTCGGCCGCTTCCTTCATATCAGGCCGTGGCGCAGCACCAGCCACAGCTTTTGCGCCTTTGACAGGCTGACCCGCGCACCCGGATCGCGCCATTCCGAGCGCAGCAGGGCAGCGAGCATCGCACGGTAGAAGGCGCCCATCACCGCCGCCGGTCGCATCGCGCGATGCGAGCAGCGCGCCATCGCGCGGTCGGCCTCAGCGAAATGCCGCTCGGCGATGGCCGCGAGGTCGCGGCAGGCCGCCGGCAATGCCGGGTGACGCAGCACCAGGAGCGGCTCCCTGTCGCGGATGCCGTGCCGGTCGAGGATCTCGCGCGGCAGATAAAGCCGGCCGCGCCGTGCATCTTCGTCGAGGTCGCGCAGGATGTTGGTCAGTTGCAAGGCGCGGCCGAGCGAATCGGCGACCACGTGCGCGGCCGGGCTCGCATCGCCGAAGATGTGGACCGACAGATGTCCAACCGCGCCGGCGACCCGGCCGCAATAGAGGTCGAGCGTCGCCAGGTCGGGGGCGCGAATATCCTCTGCCGCGTCCATCTCCATGCCATCGATAACGGCGTGGAAGTCGTCGCGGCGCAGCTCGTAGCGCATGACGGGATCGCTCAGCGCGCGGCCGACCAGTTGGCGGGGGCGCCCGGCGTAGAGCGCGTCGATTTCGCCGTGCCAGGCGGCGAGCGCCGCCTGCTTGGACTCGGGCGGGCCGATGTCGTCGGCGATGTCGTCGACCTCACGGCAGAAGGCGTAGACCGCGTACATGCCGTTGCGCCGGGCGGCCGGCAGAAGGCGCATCGCCCAATAGAACGACGTCCCCGCCGCCTCGACTCGTTGGCGAATGGTTTCGCGCAGCGCCACATCGTCGGGCATCGTCCCGACGCCGTCGGAAACCGTCTCAGTCATGATCGGCGGCGGGCGAACACGCCGATGAGAAACGCCGCGGCGAAATCGCGCTTTCGGAGCCCGACGCGGCCGGCCAGCGGGTCGCCCCGGCGCAATCGCCGCGCCAATCGTTCCGCCAGCGCCACGATCGCCGCCGACTCGCGGCGCAACCCAGCCGCGCCGACCCGCGGCGGCAGGTCCCGCGCGGCGGCGATCAGGTCCTCGGTTTCATCGAGAAGCCGATCGAGTACCCGGCGCAGACCCGGACTCGTGGCCGGCGCAGCAAGCACCGCGGCCTGGGTGCCGGCTGCCTTCAGGTGGTCCAACGGCAGGTAGACACGGTCGAGGTTCTGGTAATCATCGGCGCAATCCTGGAGGTGATTCAGCACTTGCAAGGCCGAGCACAGCGCGTCCGACGGTGGCCAAGTCTCGCGACTCTCGCCGTGCAAGTCGAGCAGCTGACGGCCGACCGGCGCGGCGGAATACCGGCAATAATCCATCAGATCGTCCCAGTCGCGATAGCGCAGCTTGACCGCATCCTGACGGAAGGCATGCAGCACGTCGTGGCAATGCTGGGCGGTGACGCCGGTTTCCGCCAGGCTGGTGCGCATCGCCGCGGCGGCTGGCGACTCGGCGTCCACCGGGGCCGGCGCTCCCTCCAGGATCTCGGCCATGCGGCCCAGGCGGCGCAGCTTGTCGTCGGGCGTCAGCGTCGGATCGTCGGCGATGTCGTCGGCGTTGCGGGCGAACCGGTAGAAAGCGTGGACATGGGCGCGCAGATCGCGGCGGATCAGCCACGAGCCGACCGGGAAATTCTCGTCGCCGCGCCCCTTGCCCGAGGGCATCTCGACGCTGGCGGCGGTGGGCACAGAGACGGCTGTCATCGCAGATAACCGTTGGCAGCGTACCACGCGACGGCGTCGGCGATGGCCTGGCGCGCCGGCCGCGCCGCGTAGCCCAGCTCCTCGATGGCGCGCGCGGTGCTGAAGAACATCTTCTTGCGCGCGAGGCGGACCCCGTCGACCGTGGTGAACGGCTCGCGCCCGGTCAGCCGCGCAACCGCCTCGGCGCCAGCCGCGATCGGCAGCAGCGCGGCATGGGGGATCCGGAGCGTCGGGGCCCGCCGACCGGTAAGGCGCGCGACCTCGGCGAGGATCTCCTTGAGGCTCAGATTCTCGCCGCCCAAAATGTAGCGGCGGCCGATCTGACCCGATTTGGCGGCGAGAAGGTGGCCGAGCGCGACATCCTCGACATGGGCGATGTTGAGCCCGGTATCGACAAAACCCGGCATCCGGCCGCGCGCCGCCTCGACGATCAGCCGCCCGGTCGGGGTCGGCTTGATGTCGCCCGGGCCGATCGGAGTCGACGGGTTGACGATGACGGCAGGCAAGCCTTGCTCGGCGACCAGCTCGGTCACCACGATCTCGGCGTCGAATTTCGAGCGTTTGTAGGGCCCGATCATGTCGGCGGCGCGGCTTAGCGTCTCCTCGTCGGCAACCCCGCCCTTGACGATCCCCAGCGTCGCAACGCTGCTGGTATAGACGATGCGCTCGACCCCGGCGGCCAGCGCAGCCAGCATCAAGTCCCTGGTGCCCTCGACATTGACCCGGAACATCGGCTCGGGGTCGGGCACCCACAGCCGGTAATCGGCAGCGACGTGAAACAGGTAGCGACAGCCCGCCACCGCCGCGGCAAGCGACTCCGCGTCCTCCAGCGAGCCTTCGGCGATCTCGACCGCGAGCCCCTGGAGATTGCGGCGATCGCTCGCCGGGCGCGCCAGCACCCGGACCGGATGCCCGGCCCGCAGCAGCGACCGCGCGACGGCTGAGCCGACAAACCCGGTGGCGCCGGTGACGAGGCACAGCCCCGAGGGGAGCGACATTCCTCAGCCTCACTCAGGGCAACGCCAGCCCGCTGGCCGCAAGCTCCGCGGCGAGCTGCTGCTTGAGGCGCGCGAGCCCGGATTCGCTGGTCGATTCGGCGCGCACGACGACAACCGCCTGGGTGTTCGAAGCACGCAGCAGCCACCAGCCGTCATCGGTGCGTACGCGAACCCCGTCGATATCGACCATCTCGGCGCCGCGCCGTTGCAAGCGTTCGCGGACCTCCTCGACCGCCGCGAATTTGCGCGCTTCCTCGCACGGAATGCGCAACTCGGGGGTATTGAACACCGGCGGCAATTTGTCGACCATATCGGCCACGCTTTCCGCGGCCCGACCGAGAACGCCGAGCAGCCGCACCGCGACATAGATCGCATCGTCGAAGCCGTAATAGCGATCGGCAAAAAAGATGTGGCCGCTCATCTCGCCGGCCAGAGGCGCCTTGGTCTCGGCGAGGCGCACCTTGATCAGCGAATGACCGGTCTGCGACATCACCGGCTTGCCGCCGGCGCGCGCGACCTCGTCGAACAGCACCTGGCTGGCCTTGACGTCGGCGATGATCGGGGCGCCGGGAAGGCGCTTCAGCACGTCGCGCGCCAGGACGACCAGCAGCTGATCGCCCCACAGGATGCGACCCTTCGCATCGACGACGCCGATGCGGTCGCCGTCGCCGTCGAAGGCGATGCCGAGGTCGCAATGCCCGGCGGCGACGGCCTCTTGCAGCTGCACGAGGTTCTCCGGGACGGTCGGGTCCGGGTGATGCGCCGGAAAGGTGCCGTCGATCGTCTCGTTAATCAACGTATGCCGGCCCGGCAGCCGCTCGACCAAGCGGGCGACGACCTCGCCGGTCGCGCCGTTGCCGCAATCCCAGGCAACCGAGAGCGCGCGGGCGCCGTCGTAATCGCGCGCCAGGCGCGCGACGTAATCGTCGAAGACGCTGTGCTCCTCGACCCGGCCGCGCGCCGCATCGGCGGGCCCGAGCGCCAGCGCCATCGGCCCGAGCCGCTGGATCGCCTCGCCGTAGAACGGCTTGCCGCCGAGCACGATCTTGAAGCCGTTATGGTCGGGCGGGTTGTGCGAGCCGGTCACCATGACGCCGCCATCGACGCCAAGCGTTGCCGCGGCGTAGTACAGCATCGGGGTCGGCCCACGGCCGATGCGCACGACATCGGCGCCGCCCTCGGCGAGCCCGTCGACAAGCGCGGCCTCGAACTCGGGCGAGGTCAACCGCCCGTCATAGCCGACCGCGGCGCGATGCCCGCCGGCCTTGGCCAGCAGCGTTGCGAATACGCGTCCGATCGCTTGCGCATCCGCCGGGAACAACGTCTCCCCGACAATGCCGCGGATGTCGTATTCGCGCAGGATCGTCGGGTCGAAACGATGCGGCATGGCTGGGTCCGTCACAGATAGGTTGCGAGGATGCGGCGGAAGGCGTCGCCGAGCGTCGGATGTTTGAGCCCGAGCGCGACGTTGGCTTCGAGATAGCCGAGCTTGTCGCCGCAATCAAAGCGCCGGGCGGCAGCGCGCAGCCCGTGAAACGGCTGGCCGTCGGCGATCAGCCGGTCGAGCCCGTCGGTCAGCTGGATCTCGTTGCCGCTGCCCGGCTTGAGTGCACCCAGATGCCCGAAGATCTCGGGCTGGATGATGTAGCGGCCGATGATCGTCAGCGTTGACGGCGCAGCGGCCGGGTCGGGCTTCTCGACGACGCCTTTCGCCCGCACCAGGGTCCCGTCGTCGCCGACCACGTCGAGCACGCCGTAGCGCCGGGTCTGGTCGCGCGGCACCTCGACCACCGCGACGAGGTTGCCGCCGGTCTCCCGGTAGGCCTCGATCATCTGCTTGAGGCAGGGCGGCTCGCCGACCATCAGATCGTCGACAAGGATGACCGCAAACGGCTCGTCGCCGACCAGATGGCGGGCGCACCAGACGGCGTGGCCGAGCCCGAGCGGGCTCTGCTGGCGGGTATAAGCGATGTCGCCCGCGGCCGGCAGCCAGGCGCGCAATTCATCGAGAAGCTCGCTGCGGCCGCGCTCGTGCAACGTCGCCTCGAGCTCGAAGGATAGGTCGAAATGGTCCTCGATCGCGCTCTTGGCGCGCCCGGTGACAAAATAGAACTCCTCGATGCCGGCTGCCTTGGCCTCCTCGACGGCGTATTGGATCAACGGCTTGTCGACGACCGTCAGCATCTCCTTCGGCATCGCCTTGGTGGCGGGAAGGGTGCGGGTGCCGAGACCGGCCACCGGGAAAACCGCCTTGCGCACGGGCTTTTCCATGAAACTCCTCGATTTCGCGGCCCTCACGGCGAGAGGACTATTGCCACAGCGGTTTCCCGGCTGGCAAGGCAACCGCCCGACGACCCGCACTCGCCGACCTCCGACTCCGGTCAAACGGTGCGGAGCGCAGCATTGTTCACCCTACCGTACAACTATCGGTGCAACAGCACATCGCGGGCGCGATTGATCTTGGTGGCCAGGTAGTCGGTGCCGCCGTGGTCGGGGTGGAGCTGTTTCATCAGCCGGTGATGCGCCGCCCGGATCGCCTCGGCGTCGGCGCCCGGCTGCAGTCCCAAGATCGCATAGGCCTCCTCGACGGTGATGTCGGGGCTGCCGGAGGGCGGTTCCCGGTGGGCCTGTTCGCCGGCCATTTCGTCGTGCCAATTGGAGCGAACCCGGTCGAGATAGGCTTCGAGCAGCCGGGCGCCCTCCTCGTCCTCGGCGCGGCATTCGCGCAACAAGGCCAGCAGCTCGGGCGGCCGCAGCTCCTCCAGGCGCATCCCGGCAAAGCGGCCGCGCAGGACCGTCCCGGTCATCGTCCCGGTGTCGTGGTCGAGGCTCATGCGCAGGAACGGGGTCTCGGCTGTCGAGCTGTGCCCGGCGGTCGGGCCGCCGAGCCCGCTCAACATCGACCGCACCCGCCGCCAGACCGGCGCCAGGGCAAAAAGCGGCGCCAGCAGGATCAACCCCCGCCCCTCGGTCAACACGATAAGTCCGACCAACACGAGAATGGCGAGTGCGATGCCAATCCATTTGAGCGAACGGGCGAGGCGCGCCGGGTCGGCGTTGACGAACAGATAGCCGAGCAGCAGCAACCCGAAGAGGATCGCAACGCCGCCGAGAAGGAACAGAAACACCATGGCTAAGGCAGATGCTGCACCAATCCAGCGTGCTGACAGACGCACGCGCCTCCCTTGAGCCGCCACCGCAGGTCGTGTCTCAAACGGGGCGCTTGCCTCAGTATGACTATATTCCTGACCGCGTTTGCAACCTGCGACACTGTCATCAGCAGAACCGCTAGATAGGCTCAGAGCGTCCTTCGAGACGCCCGCTGCGCGGGCTCCTCAGGATGACGTTCTTTCTCAATGGCATCATAAACTTATCGTCATCCTGAGGAGGCGCGAAAGCGCCGTCTCGAAGGACGCGCTGCTCATCATGCAGCACTGCCGCTCAGCCGAATCGCCTGCCGGGGTCAGCTCCGCAGCTGCGCGGTCAGGCGCAACACCTCGCCGCCCTTTTTCTCGCCATAGGCGGTGAGTGCGCGGTAGCCGCCGGCGGCATAGACCGCGACGGCGCCGAGGAGATCGCGCAACCGATCGGCGCTGCCGAGGTCGAAGCGCAGATAGGCGCCGCGCGACAATTGCGCGATCTGCCGGAAGGCCGCGGCAGCTACCGGGTCGCGGCCCTCGTGAAACAGGAAGATGGGCACGCCGTTGAGCCCCAATTCGCCGGCCAGACGACACAGCCGATCGACCTTTTCTTCCATCGCATCGCCGACAAACACCAGCGCATTCACCCGCTGCCGCTTGGTCTCGGAAAGGGCATGATCGAGCACCCGCTCGATCTGGGTCTCGCCGCCGAGGCAGGAGACCGCGCGCATCACGCGATGGAGGTCGGCGGCGTTGGTCATCCACCGGCTCGCCTTACATTCGTTGAAACCGCGGTAATAGACGAGCTTCACATCGAGCCCGCCCAAGGCGGCGGTCGCCTCGAACATCTCGCCCTGGATGCGGCAGGCCCGGTCCCAGCTCGGCTGCCGGCTTGCCGTCGCGTCGAGGGCGAAGATCAGCCGGCCTCGCCCGGCCGACGGCGGCGGCTTCGGGGCGCGCTGAAGGGCTTGCAGAAAGGCATCGACCTCGCTTGAGACTTCGGCGGGTTTTGGTTTGTCGGGCAGCCGCCGCTTGTCGTCGCTCATGCCGTCCTCAGCCAGACCGAGGTGTCGTGGAACACCGCGCCGCCGCCCGGCAGGCCGGGATCGGCGCTGGTCAGCAGGTTGATCCCGATACCTTCCTCGAAGGCATGGTTCGGCCACAGCCCCTCGACGATGACGACGCGGCGCTGCATCCCGGCAAACGCGCGGGCATGGACGACGACGCTGCCGCGCCGGTTGCCGATGCGGATGCGCTCGCCGTCGGCGATGCCGAGCAACGCGAGCGCAGCGGGATGGATCAATGCGGTCGGTCGCCCTTCGCGGGCAACGCCGGCCGGGATATTGTTGAAGCTGGTGTTGAGAAACGAGCGCGACGGCGCCGGGACGAGGCGGAACGGCTGCTCTAGATCGTCGTCGTCGATCATCGCGACATGGTCGGGGAAAGCCGGCAGCGCCTTATGCTCCGGGCCCAACGCCGCCCATTTGGCGCGGAAGTGGAAGCGCCTGTCGGCATGACCGAAGCCGTCGCGGAAATGCCCGGTCTCGAAACCCGGCCAGCAATCGAGCCAAACCCCTTCCTCGAATGCGTCCGGTCCCGGCAGGCCGCTCGCCCGCAATGTATGCTCGATGAGCTCGAAGGCGCTCATCGCGAAGCCGGGATGCCGCGCACCGAGGCGCTTGGCGAGGCCGCAGATCACCTCGTGGTTCGAGCGGCATTCGGCATAAGGCGGCAACACGGCGCGGCCGATCTGGAGGAAGGTGTGGCCGCCGGCGGTGTAGATGTCGTCATGCTCGAGAAAGGTCGTCGCCGGCAGCACGATATCGGCCATCGCAGCGGTCTCGGTCATGAACTGCTCGTGCACGCAGACGAACAGATCGTCGCGCCGAAAACCCTGGTGGACTAGCCCGGATTCAGGCGCCACCACCATCGGGTTGGTGTTCTGGATGAAGAGCGCGGTGACCGGCGGGCCGTCGCCGAGGTCGCGCCGGTCGCCGCAGAGGATCGGGCCGATGCGCGACTGGTCGAGGATGCGAGTCCGGTGATTGACGACATCGAGACCCTCGATCAGCGAGAGATCGAGCGGCAGCATGCCGTGGTTCGAATAATGCGCGCCGCCGCCCTCGTACTGCCAGGCGCCGGTCACCGTCGGCAGACAGGTCACGGCAAACACCGCCACCGCCCCGTTGCGCTGGCGCGAGAAGCCGTAGCCGACGCGGATGTAGCTGCGCCGGGTGCGGCCGTAGAGGCGGGCGAATTCGATGATCTCCGCCTCGGACAGCCCCGTTATCGCCGCCGCCCAGGCCGGGTCGCGCGATTGCAGATGCGCTTCGAGCCCGGCCGGGTCGTCTGCGTACCGCGCAAGATAGGCGCGGTCGGCGTAACCTTCGCTGAACAGCACGTGCATGACCGCGCAGGCGAGCGCGCCATCGGTGCCGGGCAGCGGCGCCAGGTGCAGGTCGGCGGCCTCGGCGGTCGCCGTGCGATAGGGATCGACGACAACGAGCTTGGCGCCGCGCTCGCGCCGCGCCGTCGCGACATGGGTCATCACGTTGATCTGGGTCGAGACCGGGTTGCCGCCCCACACGACGACGAGGTCGGATTTCGCAATCTCGCGCGCGTCGACGCCGCGCTTCGCGCCGACCCCGGCGAGCCAGCCGTTGTCGGTCAGGAAATTGCAGATCGTCGTCAGTTCGCCGGAATAGCGCATCGCGTGGCGCAGCCGGTTGATGCCGTCGCGCTGCACTCGGCCCATCGTGCCGGCATAGTAATAGGGCCACACCGTCTCGGTACCATGAAGCTGCGCCGCCCGCGTCAGCCGCTCGGCGACCAGGTCCAGCGCGTCGTCCCACGAAATCGGAACGAACGCCTCGCGCCCGCCGCCCTTCTCGCCGACCCGGCGCAACGGCACGGACAAGCGGTCCGGGTGGTGCTGGCGCTCGGCGTAGCGCGCGACCTTGGCGCACACCACCCCTTGCGTGTACGACTGCCCCTCGGCGCCGCGCACCCGGCCGAGGCGCGCGCCGTCAATCCGCTCGACCGCCAGGGCGCAGGCGCTCGGGCAATCGTGCGGGCAGACGGTGTAGACGATGTCGAGCGGCAACGAGTGCTCCAGGGTGAGGTTCAGCTTACAATATGATCCGGTATGTGTGGTTTCGCCGGCCGCAAATCGGCATCCACATGTGTATAAAGGATACCAATGAGGGTCGTAAGCGTCCGGCCTGGACTGTCGCCGGGCGAATTCGCGCTGCTGGGCTTTTCGCGTACCGTGCGAAAGACAAGGAGAAATCCTCCCATGTCGGATCAGGCGATCAGCCTCGAATTCCTGTCGCGACAGATAGCGGGATTGCGCGACGAGGTGCGTTCGCTGGTCGATCAGATGGGGGTGCTGACCGCGATCGTACTGCGGCTCGATCGCGATGGGGAGCGCCGCGATGAGCGCGATACCGACATGCTCAACGAGATGCGCGTGATGGTGCGCCAGCATCAACGAGCGACTGCGGGCGCTTGAGGAGCAGTAGATGATAACCTGGGACAAAGGATCATCTGAGAGGCCGATATGGGCGTTTATCGTCGAGGGTGTCGGATGAGCCCGTCATGACCTTCGCCCTGACCGATGAGCAGCTGGAGATCCGCGATGCGGTGGCGCGGCTGTGCACCCGCTTTGGCGACGATTATTGGCTGAAGAAGGACACCGAGAGCGCCTTCCCGCACGAATTCCACCAGGCGATGGCGGAAGGCGGCTGGCTCGGCGTGGCGATGCCGGAGGAATACGGCGGCGCCGGGCTCGGCATCACCGAGGCGGCGGTGGTGATGCAGGCGGTCGCCCAATCGGGCGCCGGGTTTTCGGGCGCCTCGGCGGTGCACATGAACATCTTCGGGCTCAACCCGGTTGTCGTGTTCGGCACCGACGAGCAGAAAGAACGCTTCCTGCCGCCGCTGATCGCCGGCCGGGAAAAGGCGTGCTTTGCGGTGACCGAGCCCGATGTCGGGCTCGACACGACACGGATCAAGACGCGCGCGCTGCGCGAGGGCAACGGCTACGTCATCACCGGGCGCAAGATCTGGACCTCGACCGCCCAGGTCACCGAGAAGATGCTGATCCTCACCCGCACCACGCCGTTCGAGGAGGCGGCGCGGCCGTCGGCCGGCATGACCCTCTTCTACACCGACCTCGACCGCACCGCCGTCGAGGTCCGCGAGATCCCCAAGATGGGGCGCATGGCGGTCGATTCGAACATGCTGTTCATCGACGGGCTGAAGGTGCCGCTGGAAGACCGCATCGGCGAGGAGGGAAAGGGCTTCCAGTACATCCTGCACGGGATGAACCCGGAGCGCATCCTGATCGCCGCCGAGGCGGTGGGCTTGGGCCGCGTCGCCCTCGCCCGCGCCGCCCGATACGCCGGCGAGCGCGTCGTCTTCGGCCGCCCGATCGGCCAGAACCAGGGCATCCAGCACCCGCTCGCCGAGCGCTGGGTCGAGCTCGAAGCCGCCGAACTCTTGGTGCTGCGTGCCGCCGCCGCCTACGACCGCGGCGAGGATCCCGGCGCGGTCGGCGCCTACGCCAACGCCGCCAAGCATTTCGCCGGCGAGGCCGGGCACCGCGCCTGCGAGACCGCGATGCTGACCCATGGCGGCATGGGCTATGCGAAGGAGTTCCATGTCGAGCGGTTTTTCCGCGAGATCCAGATCGCGCGGATCGCGCCGGTCATGTCGCAGCTGATCCTGTCGCACATCGCCGAGCGCGTTTTGGGACTGCCGAAATCGTATTGATCGAGCCGACCTTCTGGACTTTGCCGACGCATCGGACCTAGGCTCGCTGAAATACATTGCGGGGAGGTTCCAATGGCCTGGAATTTGCGCGGTCAAGTCATCGAGACTTGCAGCTGCAACATGCTGTGCCCGTGCTGGTACGTGGTCAAAGAGCTGATGATCATGGACCGCGGCTGGTGCAACACGACGCAATGGTACCTGATCGACGGCGGCCACTCGGGCGGGGTCGACCTTGGCCCGCGCACCGTCGTGCTATCGATGGATTTCCCCGGCCCGACGCTGTTCGACGGCAACGGTACCGGGCGCCTTTACATCGACGAAGGCGCCTCGGCCGAGCAGCGCCGCGAACTGGAGGGCATCTTTCAGGGCAGGAACGGCGGCGCTCCGGCGCTGTTTGGCCAGATCGTCTCAAACTGGCTGCCGACCAAGCAGGCGCGCATCGACATCGCC
>DASYUS010000031.1:0-6041 GCA_036000945.1 Allostellaceae bacterium | reverse complement strand
TGCGGCTGATCGCTCCCGGTTTCGCGGCCGACCCGGAAAAGTTCGCTCTCGTCGTCGACCTGACCCGCGTCACCTTTCCCTACCTGCTGTTCATTTCGCTGACCGCGCTGCTCGGCGGACTGCTGAATGCGGTCGACCGGTTCGCGGCGCCGGCGGCAACCCCGATTTTGCTGAACCTGTTCCTGATCGGGGCGCTGTTGTTGATGGTGCAATTCGGCTGGCAGGGGGGGCACGCCCTGGCCTGGGCGCTGGCGGCAGCCGGCGTCGCGCAGTTCCTCTGGCTGATGCAATCCTGCGCCCGCGCCGGGGTGGCGCTACGCCTGCGCCTGCCGCGCCTGACGCCGCGGGTCAAGGAGGCGCTGCGCATCATGGGACCCGGGGTGCTCGGCGCCGGAGTGACCCAGCTCAACCTCGTGGTCTCAACCGCTCTCGCCTCGCTGTTGCCGGGCGGCTCCGTCTCTTATCTCTATTACGCCGACCGGCTGAACCAGCTGCCGCTCGGCGTCGTCGGCATCGCCATCGGCACCGCGATCCTGCCGCCGTTGTCGCGCCAGGCGCGCAGCGGCGACGGCGACGGTGCGGCGGCGACGCAGAACCGTGGCGTCGAGCTGGCGCTGCTGCTGACCCTGCCCGCAGCGGCGGGCCTCATGATATTGGCGCAGCCGATACTCGGCGTGCTGTTCCAGCGCGGCGCGTTCGGCCCGGCCGAGACCGCGGCGACCGCGGCGGCGCTCGCCGCGTATGCCGCGGGGCTGCCGGCGTTCGTGTTGGTCAAGGTGCTGGCGCCGGGCTTTTTCGCCCATCGCAACACTGCGACCCCGGTCAAAGTGGCGGTCGCGGCGATGGCGCTCAACCTGGCGCTGACCCTTGTGCTGATGCAGTTTCTCGCGCATGTCGGGGTGGCGCTGGCGCTGTCCGTCGCCGGCTGGATGCAGGCCCTGGCCCTCCTCGTCTTGCTGTCGCGGCACGGGCATTTCCGGCTCGATCGGCGAGCATTGCGCAATACTCCGCGGATCGCCGTGGCGACACTCGGCATGACGGCCATCCTGGTGCTTTTGAGCTTGCTTCTCGCGCCGGCGCTCGCCGGCTCGACGATGTTGCGGCTCGCCGCGCTGGCCGGGCTGATCGCGGCCGGCCTTGTCACGTTCGCTGGACTGGCCCTCGCGCTCGGGGTCGCCGACTGGCGCGAGTTGCGCGGCCGGCTGATGCGATCCCCGGGGCAACCGGCTTGACCCGAACGCCGGCCGAGCGATAACAGCCACCCATTCGCGCCGACGAGGTCCCATGAACCGAATCTTTTCCGGCATCCAGCCGACCGGCAACCTGCATCTCGGCAATTATCTCGGCGCGGTCCGCAACTGGGTCGCGCTGCAACACGATTACGAGTGCATCTTCTGCATCGTCGACCTGCACGCGCTGACCCAGCCGCAGGACCCGCTCGAATTGCGTCATTCGACGCGCGAGGTGACGGCTGCCTACATCGCCGCCGGCATCGATGCCGAGCGCTGCATCATCTTCAACCAGAGCATGGTCAGCGCCCATGCCGAGCTCGCCTGGCTGCTCGGCTGCCTGACCACGCTCGGCTGGCTCAACCGGATGACCGCGTTCAAGGAGAAGGCCGGCAAGAACCGCGAGATGGCCGGGCTCGGCCTCTACGCCTATCCGGTGCTGATGGCGGCCGACATCCTCTTGTACAAGGCAACCCACGTGCCGGTCGGCGAGGACCAGAAGCAGCATCTGGAGCTGGCGCGCGACATTGCCGGCGCCTTCAACCGGCGCTATGAGCGCGATTTCTTCCCGCTGCCGGAGCCGCAGATCTTCGGCGAGGCGACCCGGGTGATGAGCCTGCGCGACGGCACCAAGAAGATGTCGAAATCCGACACCTCGGACTATTCGCGCATCAACATGACCGATGACAGCGACGCCATTGCCTTGAAGATCCGCCGCGCCAAGACCGATCCGGAGCCGCTGCCGGCGACCCTCGCCGCGCTCGAAAAGCGGCCCGAGGCCGACAATCTCGTCGGGATTTACGCGGCGCTCTCGAATGCCTCGCGTGAGACCGCCCTCGCCCGCTTCGCCGGGCAGAACTTCTCGACCTTCAAGGAGGCGCTGTCCGAGGTCGCGGTCGAGGTGCTCGGCCGGATCGGCGGCGAGATGCGACGGCTGATGGCCGATCCCGGGCATATCGACACGGTGTTGCGCCACGGCTGCGAGCGGGCCGCGGCGATCGCCGTGCCGGTGCTGCGCGAGGTCCAGGACATCACCGGGCTGTTGCGGCCCTGAGCCGGCTTTGCCGCTTTCCCGGAGGGAATGCGGGTTGTAGGTTTGGCCGGCACGCTGACCGTTCCCTGAAACAGCACGGCGCGCTGCGCGGGAACAAGGCCGCACCGGTCCGATGCTGGATATCTACCTGCCGATCGCCGAAGTGTCGCTCGACGTCTTTGTCCTCTTGGGGATCGGCGCCGGGATCGGCGTCCTGTCGGGCGTTTTCGGGGTCGGCGGCGGCTTCCTGCTGACCCCGCTGCTGATCTTCATCGGCGTGCCGCCCGCCGTCGCGGTCGCCTCCTCGGCCAACCAGCTGATCGGCGCCTCGCTGACCGGAGTGATCGCCTATTGGCGGCGCGGCAGCGTCGACTTCAAGATGGGGTTCGTCCTCCTGCTCGGCGGGCTCGCCGGATCGGTGCTCGGCGTCTGGGCCTTCAGCTGGCTGAAACGGCTGGGCCAGGTCGAGCTGACGATCTCGCTCGGTTACGTCGTGCTGCTCGGCACACTGGGTTTGCTGATGGGCGCCGAGAGCGTGCGGGCGCTGCTGCGCCAGCGCCGCCCCGGCGGGACGCGCCGCAAGCTGCATCAGCACAATTGGTTGCACGGCCTGCCGCTGAAGACGCGGTTCCGCCGATCGAAGCTGTACATCAGCGCGCTGCTGCCGATCGGGCTCGGCGTTGCGGTCGGCGTCTTGAGCGCCGTGCTCGGCATCGGCGGCGGTTTCGTCCTGGTGCCGGCGATGATCTACGCGCTGGGGATGCCCACCGCGATGGTGCCCGGCACCTCGCTGTTACAGATCATCTTTGTCGCGGCGAACGTCACCTTCCTGCAGGCTTATTCGAACCGGACTGTCGATGCGGTATTGGCGTTGGTGCTGCTGGTCGGTGGGGTGCTCGGGACCCAGCTCGGCGCCCGCTTCGGGACACGCCTGCGCGGTGAGCAGCTGCGCTTCCTGCTGGCGTTCTTGGTGCTGGCCGTCGCGGCCAAGCTCGCCTTTGACCTGACGGTACGGCCGAACAGCCTATACGGAGTCACCGCGTTGCCGGAATGAATTCAGGCCCTCGGTCAATAGCGGAGCCTGCCGGGTGGGCGCGCACCTTGCTGTTGCTGGCATCGTGGGTGCCCTGCCCGCAGCTGCGCTCGAGAAGGAATGCCGACGGCCGTGGCTTTGCCGCTTCCCCGATCACCGTAGGGGCGGTAAGTTGGGCGGCACGCTGCCCCGCTTGGCGAGGCGGTGCGGTGCGTGATTCGCGATAGTGGCAGCACCTGGCCGACATGAACCTTTACCTGCCGGTTGCCGAGGTATCACTAGACGTTTTCCTCCTGCTCGGGCTCGGTGCGGGGATCGGCTTCCTGTCCGGCGTGTTTGGCGTCGGCGGCGGCTTTCTGATGACCCCGCTCTTGATCTTCATCGGCGTGCCGGCCCCGGTCGCGGTGGCGTCGGAGGCCAACCAGCTGGTCGGCGCCTCGGTGTCGGGCGTCCTCGCGCATTGGCGGCGCGGCAATGTCGACTTCAAGATGGGCTTCGTTCTGTTGGTGGGGGGGCTTGCCGGCTCGGTCGCCGGAGTGTGGCTGTTTACCTGGCTGCGGCGGCTCGGCCAAATCGAGCTGACGATCTCGTTGTGCTTTGTCGTGCTGCTCGGCACCCTCGGAGGACTGATGGCGGTCGAGAGCGTGCGGGCGCTGCTGCGACAGCGCCACCCCGCCGGCGCCCGCCGCAAGCTTCACCGGCACAACTGGCTGCACGGGCTGCCGCTAAAGGTGAGGTTCCGCCGCTCGAAGCTTTACATCAGCGCGCTGCTGCCCATGGGGCTTGGTTTCGCGGTCGGCGTGCTTGGCGGCGTGCTCGGGATCGGCGGCGGGTTCCTCCTGGTACCGGCGATGATTTACCTGCTCGGGATGCCGACCGCCGTGGTGCCCGGCACCTCGCTGTTGCAAATCATCTTTGTCGCGGCGAACGTGACCTTCCTGCAGGCCTTTACAAACCGCACCGTCGACGCCGTGCTGGCGCTGGCGCTGCTGGCCGGCGGCGTGATCGGCGCCCAGCTCGGCGCCCGCTTCGGCACCAGGCTGCGCGGCGAACAGCTGCGCTTTTTGCTGGCCGGACTGGTGCTGGCGGTCGCGGCCAAGCTCGCCTTCGACCTGACGGCGCGCCCGGCCAGCCTCTACGCCGTCACCACCGAATCGGGATGAGCCGGGCCATCCCGCGGCGTGCTGCAAACCGGCTGGGCGGCGTTTTGCTGCTGCTGGCGCTCGCCGCCGGGCCGGCGAAGGGCGATGCCGTCGTCGCCGACCTGAGCTCCCATATCATCGCGATCAGCAGCAGCTTCACCGGCGCCGACGTCGTGCTGTTCGGCGCCACCGACGGGCCGGGCGACGTCATCGCGGTGGTGCGCGGGCCCGAGCGCACGATGACGGTGCGCGAGAAGAGCCGGGTCGCCGGCATCTGGGTCAATACCGAATCGGCCCGTTTTACCAACGTGCCGAGCTTTTATTCGGTGGTCGCCAGCCGGCCGCTCGACGAGGCGGTGCGGCCCGCGACCGCCGCGCTCTACCGCATCGGCGTCGGCAATCTGCGGCTCGAAAGCAAGACGCCGATATCGCCCGAGCGCACCAAACGGCTCGCCGAGGCGCTGATCGAAGAGCAGCAGCGCGCCGGGCTGTTCGCCACCGAAGCCGGCAAGATCACCTTTCTCGGCGAGCGGCTGTTTCGCGCGTCGCTCGGCTTTCCCGAAAACGTCCCGACCGGGGCCTACCTGGTCGAAGTCTTCCTGGTGCGCGACCGCGACGTCGTCAGCGGCCAGACCACGCCGCTCGTCGTCTCCAAGGTCGGTCTCGACGCCGCGGTCGCGGATTTCGCGACGCGCCAATCGGCGGCGTATGGCGCGATTGCAGTGTTGACCGCGGTAGTGGCAGGATGGCTGGCAAGCCTGCCCTTCCGCCGCGTCTAAGCCTGCAGCGAGGCCGTGCCATGCCGGAAAGCGAGCCCATCCGGGTCTTCCTCGTCGTCGTCGACGAGACGCCGGAGCATCGCATCGCGGTCCACTACGCCGCCCGCCGCGCCGCCCATACCGGCGGCCGGCTGGCGATGCTGCATGTGATCGAGCCGGCCGAGCTGCAGCATTTCCGGGCGATCGAGGAATTGGCGCTGGCCGAACGGCGCGAGGCCGCCGAGGAGCTGCTGCAGCGGCTGTGCGAGGAAATCGCCCCGATCGCCGGCGCGATGCCGATCGTCTACATCCGCGAGGGGCGGCGGCGCGACCAGCTCCTGGCGCTGATCAACGAAGAACCGACGATCTCGATCCTGGTGCTCGCCGCCGGCACCGGCGCCGAGGGACCGGGGCCCCTGGTCACCTCGCTCGCCGGCAAGGCCGCCGCGCGCCTGCGCATCCCGATCACCATCGTCCCCGGCGGCCTCACAATCGATCAGCTCGACGCCCTGAGCTGAAACAGCCGCCGCGCTGAGTGGCCGATGACGCGACGCGAGCAGCTCGCCAGGGACCGGTCGCGTGACTCGACAGACGCGGTCCGGTGTTGGGAACCCCGTTCACACTATCTTGAAGTTTGCGCTCGTCAGAGCCAGACCCGTGGGCAACAGGGCGAACTGGGTTGCGCCGCCGGCAACATTGCCGTTGGAGTCGTAGATCAGCGCCCCGGTGCCACTGTTGTAGATGATGCGGTCGTCGGCGTCGTGCGCCGCAGCGCCGATGAAGAACGCCGGTCCCGCCAAGGTGCCGGGTGCGCCGGCGGCGGTGAACACCGCATCGTCCAGCAGG
>DASYUS010000030.1:0-7150 GCA_036000945.1 Allostellaceae bacterium | reverse complement strand
TCGCGAGCATCGGCTGAAGGCGGTGTGCGTCGTCCACGACGAGACCTCGACCGGCGTCACCAGCCGGATCGCCGAGATCCGGGCGGCGATCGATGCGGCGCGCCATCCGGCGCTATTCATGGTCGACACGATCTCTTCGCTGGCTTCGATCGACTACCGCCACGACGAATGGGGCGTCGACGTCACGGTCGCCGGCTCGCAGAAGGGGCTGATGCTGCCGCCGGGGCTCGGCTTCAACGCGATTTCGGAGAAGGCGCTGGCCGCCGGCAAGACCGCGAAGCTCACCCGCTCGTACTGGGATTGGCAGGCGATGCGCGAGACCGGACAAACCGGGTTCTTCCCCTATACGCCGGCGACCAACCTGTTGTTCGGGCTGCGCGAGGCGCTGGCGATGCTGCTCGACGAGGAGGGGCTGCCCGCGGTCTTCCGCCGTCATGCGCGGCACGCCGAGGCGACGCGGCGCGCCGTCGCGGCGTGGGGGCTCGAGGTCTTGTGCGCCGACCCGCGCGAACATTCGAACTCGCTGACCGCCGTCCTGGTGCCCGACGGCTACGATGCCGACCGGGTGCGCGACATCATCCTCGACGGGTTCGACATGTCGCTCGGCACCGGGCTCGGCAAGATGAAGGGAAAAATCTTCCGCATCGGCCATCTCGGCCATTTCAACGATTTGATGCTGTGCGGCACCTTGTGCGGCGTCGAGATGGGGCTGCACCGCGCCGGCATCCCGCACAAGCCGGGCGGCGTCGCCGCGGCGCTCGACTACCTCGGCGCGCTCGACGCCGCCTGATCGCTCCCCGACCCAACCTCGCGCGCGAGGGTCGGGGTTGCGCCGATTCCCGTTCGGTGCCCGGGATTAAGTGCGTCAAATCGACCCCAAGCCCTTCGCAAGCCCCGCCAGCGGATCGACAAGGATCGGCGCCGGGACGACGAATTCCGGGAAAAATCATCGGTTGTGTCGGTTGCTGTCGTGAATTTTGAGATAAGCAACCGCACCGTTTGATTGCGGCGAGTCTTACAATTTGCCCGTTGCTGTACGAGCGCACACGACCTTATCGTCGGCGCCGGCGGGTGTGGAACATTCGGCAGCCGATCGGTTGCCAGGGGGAGCACGATGTCGACGATAGACGGGACAACGATCAGCAGTGGCATCGTGTTCGGCACGGTCGAGGCCACCGGCACCGTCACCTCGCCCTTGACGATTACCGCAACCGGCGCGGTCGAGGCGAGCGGCGGCTTTGATGCGATCTACGGCAACTTTGCGGCGGCCTGGACCGTCGTCAATGCCGGCACCGTCGCGGCCACCGGCGGCGGGGAGGGGATCGATCTGTCCGCCGGCGGCAGCGTCGACAACGCGGGCGCAGGGCTGATCGCGGGATATGTCGGCGTCGACATCTACGGCAGCGCCGGGACGGTGACCAATTCCGCCACGATCCTCGGAACCGGCACGTACGGCTACAGCGTCCGCCTCTACGCCGGCGGCAGCGTCGTCAACACGGGCACGGGGCTGATCGAGGGGCCTGGCGGCGTCTTCATCAACGGCGCCGCCGGCGCGGTGACCAATTCTGCCACGATCCACGGCACGGGTTTCGGCGGCGTGTTCCTCAGCGCCGGCGGCAGCGTCGACAACTCAGGGCTGATCGAGGGGTCTAGCGGCATCAGGATCATCGGCAGCGCCGGCACAGTGACCAATTCCGCCACGATCCTTGGCACCGGCACGTTGAACGTCTACGGCGTCTACCTCAACGCCGGCGGCAACGTCGACAACAAAAATGCGGCGGCGCTGATCGAGGGGTATAGCGGCGGCGTCGTCGTCAAGGTCGCCGCCGGCACGGTAACCAATTCCGGCTCGATCCTCAGCACGTCCGCGTTCCGCTACGGCGTCCGCCTCAACGCCGGCGGCAGCGTCGACAACTCGGGCGCGGGGCTGATCGAGGGGGCTAGCGGCGTCTACATCGCCGGCGCCGCCGGTACGGTAACCAATTCGGCCACAAACCACGGCAGCTCCATGTCCGGCTTCGGCGCCCGCGTCGGCGACGGCGGCAGCGTCGACAACCTGGGCACGGGGCTGATCGAGGGGGGCACCGGCGTCTTTATGGACGCCGGCGGCACTGTGACCAATTCCGCCACAATCCGCAGCACGTCCGGTTCCGGCGACGGCGTCAACTTCGGCGCGGGCGGCAGCGTCGCCAACACGGGCGCGGGGCTGATTGCGGGGGCTAACGGCGTCGTCATCTTCAACGCCGCCGGCACGGTAAGCAATTCCGGCTCGATCCTCGGCACCGGCACAACCGGCTACGGCGTCCGCCTCTACGCCGGCGGCAGCGTCGATAACACGGACACGGGGCTGATCGAGGGGTATAGCGGCATCGGCATCTCCGGCAGCGCCGGCACGGTGACCAATTCCGGGGCGATCCTCGGCACCGGCACATACGGCTACGGCGTCGGCCTCAACGCCGGCGGCAGCGTCGACAATTCGGGCACGGGGCTGATCGAGGGGGCTAGCGGCGTCTACATCGAGGGCGACGTAGGCACGGTTACCAATTCCGCCACAATCCACGGCACGGCTGGTTCTGGCGTAGCCCTCAACCTTGGCGGCAGCGTAGACAACACCGGCACGGGGCGGATCGAGGGGTATAGCGGCGTCAGGATCTCCAGCGGGGCCGGCACGGTGACCAATTTCGGAACACTCCTCGGTACCGGAACGTCCGGCCTCGGCGCCCGCCTCAATGCCGGCGGCAGCGTCGACAATTCGGGAGCGGGGCTGATCGAGGGGGCTAGCGGCGTCAGGATCGCCGGCACCGCCGGTACGGTGACCAATGCCGGCACGATCGTCGGCACGTCCAGCGCCGGCGTCTATCTCGCATCCGGCGGCACCATCGTCGATTCGGGCGCGATCATCGGCGGCGCGGGCACGGCGATCAGCCTGGGCGGGGTGGGCAGCAATCTCGTGGTTCTGCAGGCCGGCTTCCAGCTCACCGGCGGCATCGCCGGCGGCTTGCTCGCAACCGATACGGTGGAATTGGCCGGCACCGTCGGCGCGGCGGTGACGGCCGATTACAACGGCCTGACGCTGACCAGTTTCGAGAATGTGCTGTTCGGCGGCGGTGGTTATTCGACGCTGCTGGTGTCGAGCACTACCGGCACGCTCGGCGTGACGATTTCGGGGTTCGACGCGGCGACCGAGATCATCGACCTGACGGGGATCGGCGACAACGGCACGATCACCAACCGCGACACGGATACCGACCGGATCACCGTGACCGGCTCGCTCGGCAGCCTGACGCTGCAGTTCGACTCGATCGACGCCATCAATTTCTCGACGAGTTCCGACGGCAGCGGCGGCACCGATTTGATCCCGGTGTGCTACTGCCGCGGCACGCAGATCCTGACCGACCTCGGCGAGGTGGCGGTCGAGGATCTGGCGATCGGCGACCGGGTGATGACGATCTCGGGCGAGGTGAAGCCGGTGAAATGGGTCGGCTATCGCGCCTATGACGGGCGGTTTGTCGCCGGCAACCGGGCGATGCTGCCGGTGCGCATCGCGGCCGGGGCGCTCGCCGACGGCGTGCCGGTGCGCGACCTCTGCGTCTCGCCCGGCCACGCGCTCCTCGTCGCCGGCATGCTGGTGCGCGCCGAGCACCTATTGAACGGCGCGACGATCACCCAGGAAGAGGCGGTCGAGCGCATCGAATACTTCCACGTCGAGTTGGAGGCGCACGAGATCATCATCGCCGACGGCGCCCCGGCCGAGAGCTACATCGACTGCGACAACCGGGGAAAATTCCACAACGCCGGCGAGTTCGCCCGGCTCTATCCTGACGACGACCAGCCGCGCTGGCAGTACTGCCGGCCGCTCCTCGACTGGGACTCGCCCGAGCCCGATGCGATCCGCGAGGCGCTGCTGGCGCGGGCCGAAAGGCTCGGCCATCAGGTCGACCGCGACCCCGACCTCCACCTCGTCGTCGACGGCGCGGTTATTCGGCCGGAGACGGTGGAGGGCCGGGTCTACCGCTTCGCCATCCCATCCGGCAGCGCGGCGGCGCTGCTTGCCTCGCGCAGCGTGGTGCCCGCCGAAGTCGAGCCGTCGACGCGCGACCGGCGCCCGCTCGGGGTGCCGGTCGAGCACATCGTGCTCGACGACGGCGCCCTGCGGATCGAGGCCGATCACGACCATATGAGCCTCGCCGACGGCTTCTATGACGACGAGGCGACCCACCGCTGGACCGGCGGCCTCGCCCGTCTCCCCGAAAGCTGGCTGCGCGTCTTCCCCGGCGCCTTCACCCTGGAGGTACACCTGCGCGCGAGCGACCTCCCCTACCGCCTGCCGCTCGCCGCCGCCGAGCGCCGCGAAGCGGCCTGAGCTAAATCCGCTACGGCGCAGGGACCAGCGTCAGCTTGGTGCGGAAATAGTCGAGCGCTTCGCCGAGGCTGCCCGCCGCGAGCATCCGCTGATGCCCGCGCAGCACGACAAATTCGGCCTGGCCCGAGCCGTGATTGAGCGATTTGACGATGGTGAAGGCCGCGCCTTCCTGGGTGTGGCGGAACACCGAGAACAGCGCCTGGCCGTCGCGGTGGTCGATCGCATAATCGCGCCATACCGCGCGGGCGACGTTGCGGCTGTAGAGCCCCAACAGCTGGTTCAGCTCGGAGCGCGTGAAATAGAGCGTGCGGCGCTGGCTGCGGTAATCCCTTAGAGGCAGCACCGTCGCATTGTTGCCGATCATTGCCGACCGTCGCCTGTTGCCTGTCATAATTTTGACCATTTCCGGCAACGCGTCCAGCGCCGTCGCAGGCGCGCGCTCGCGGGCGGTGCGACCGGTTGCCGCCGATCGCCGATTGAAAGGCTTCGGCAGAGTGGCGCGATTTGCGTCGCTCCGGCCGAGCGGATATGGTGGCATCCCTTGTCTCGGGCCGCGTTGGGGCTTGCGTGAGCGACATCTTCCGCGAAATCGACGAGGAGCTGCGCCGAGACAACCTGCTCAAGCTGTGGCAGCGTTACGGCAAATACGTCATCGGCGTCGCGGTGCTGGCGATCGTCATTGCCGGCCTCGTCGTCGGATGGCGCCAACACCAGGCTTCCGAACGCCAAGCCGAGGCTGCCCGCTATGCGAGCGCCCTGGCGCTGGCGCGCGCCGGCAAGGACGCCGATGCCGCCAAGGCGTTCGGCGATTTGGCTCGGGGCGGCGGCGGCTATGGCGTGCTTGCCGCTTTCGAGGAGGCCGAGCTCCTGGCCCGGAGCGGCGACAAGAAGGCGGCGACCGCCGCCTACGAGCGTCTTGCCGATTCGTCGGGCATCGATGGCGAATTGCGCGACCTGGCGGTGCTGCTGTCGGTAATGCACGCGCTGGCCGACGGGGATCCGAAGGCGGCGATCCAACGCCTCCAGCCGCTGACGGCAAACGGCAGTCCGTGGCGCGCCAGCGCCCTCGACCTCACCGCTGCGGCGAAGCTCAAGGCCGGCGACCGCGCCGGCGCCCTGGAGATCTACCAGCAGCTCGCCGACGATTTGACGGCGCCGCGGGGGCTGCGGGCGCGCGCTGCCGAATTGGCTGCGGCTCTGAAATCATAGATGGCCTCGCGTTTGGCCCTACGCGCGGCGGTGAATCGACGCGATTTCGCCGCGCTGCTGCTGGCGTTCGGCACCGCCGGGTGCGGCGTTATGGACATTTTCAAAGACAAGAAACAGCCGCTGCCGGGCGAACGGTTCTCGGTGCTGGGGATCGGCGGCGGCATCGAGCCGGACCCGAAGCTCGCCGATACCGTGGTGACCCTGCCACCGCCCGCGGTCAACCCGGATTGGCCGGAGCCGGGCGGCAACCCGGCGCATGCGATGGGCCATCCCGCACTGCCGGAAAACCCGGTGCGCGCCTGGGCGACCGGCATCGGCGACGGCTCCGCACGCTATACCCGGGTGATGTCGCAGCCGGTGATCGCCGGCGGCCGGGTCTTCGCGATGGACGGCGGGGTCCAGGTCAGCGCGCTCGATGCAGCGAGCGGCAGCCGCATCTGGCGAGTCGATCTCAAGCCCGAGGAAATGCGGGGCAACGGTTTTGGCGGCGGCCCCTGCTTCTGGCGGGACCGGCTGTATGTGACGACCGGCTACGCCGAGGTCTTGGCGCTCGATCCGGCCGACGGCAAGGTTGTGTGGCGGCGCAGCGTCGGCGCCCCGGTCCATGCCCCGCCGACGGTGGCCGACGGCCGGGTCTTCGCGGTGACCGTCGACAACCAGCTGCACGCCCTCGCCACGGAAGACGGCAAGCGTCTGTGGTCGCACACCGGGATTCCCGAAACCGCCGGCCTCTTGGGCGGGGCGAGCCCTGCGGTCGAGGGTGAAATTGCCATCGCCGCCTATACCTCGGGCGAGGTGTTCGCGCTGCGCGTCGAGAACGGCCGCGCCCTATGGTCGGACAATCTCGCCACCTCGCGCAGCGTCAATGCGGTCGCCGGGCTTGCCGACATCCGCGGCCGGCCGGTGGTCGATCGCGGCCGGGTCGTCGCAGTCAGCCACAGCGGGCGCATGGCGTCGATCGATCTGCGCACCGGCGACCGCGTCTGGGAGCAGGAAATCGCCAGCAGCCACAGCCCCTGGGTCGTCGGCGATTACATCTTCGTGCTGGCCAACGACAACGAAGTGCTCTGCCTGACGCGCAACGAGGGCAAAGTCCGCTGGGTACGCCCGCTGCGACGCTTTGAGGACGAAAAGGACAAATCCGGCCCGATCCGCTGGGCCGGCCCCATCCTCGCCGGCAACCGCCTGATCGCGCTGTCCTCGCGCGGCGAGGCGGCATCGGTGTCACCGAGTACCGGCGAATTGATCGGCGTGCAGGAGATGTCGGCCGGCGGCTTTCTCGGCCCGGTGGTTGCCGGCAACGCCCTTTACCTCTTGAGCGACAACGCAAATCTCTCGGCCTATCGTTAGGCGGAGGGAGACAAAGCTCGTCGGGCTCGTCACCTGTCAGCTCGGATGACAATGGACACGCACCGCTTGCGGATCTAACCTTAGGCATTAGACCCAACCCACCTGGGTGCGCCGTCAACGGCGCAACCCCGCAAGGCCTGGATAAAAAAGGGGTTCGGCGATGGTGTCTCTCAACGTCAATGGCAAAATTCATCAGGCGGACGTCGATCCGCGTACGCCGCTCTTGTG
>DASYUS010000029.1:0-4869 GCA_036000945.1 Allostellaceae bacterium | reverse complement strand
CGAGCCGCCGCCGGCGCCGATCGCGTTGATGTCGATGACCGGCACGCGCAACGGCGTCCCGGCGAGGCTCGCCTCGCGCGTCACCTGGGGCCGGCCGCCGAGGACGAGGCTGATGTCGGTGCTGGTGCCGCCCATGTCGATCGCGATGATGTCGTCGAACCCCGATAGCCGGGCGACATGGGCGCTGGCGACGACCCCGCCGGCCGGCCCCGATAAGACGGTATGCACCGGCTTCGCCCGCGCCGTCGCCACGCTCATCAGCCCGCCCGAGGCTTCCATCACCATGACCGGCACATCCGCGGCAAGGCCCAGGCCGGCCGCAGGGTCGGCGAGCAAGTCGCCAAGGCTCGCCAGGTAGCTTTCCATCACCGGCAGCAGATAGGCGTTGAGCACGACCGTGTTCGCCCGCTCGTATTCGCGGAACTCGGCGAGAATGTCGGTCGAGGCGCAGACCGGGACGCCCGGCAGGCCCTCGGCGAGGATCGTCTTCGCCCGCCGTTCATGGTCGGGGTTGGTGTAGGCGTGGAGCAGGCAGATCGCCACGGCCTCGACGTTGTCGGTGCGCAATCGCCCGGCGAGCGCGCGCAAGCCAGCCTCGTCGAGCGGCGTCACCTCGCTGCCGTCGCGGGCGAGCCGGCCGCGCACGGTGTGGCAATCCTCGCGCGCCACCAGCGGCAGGGGCCGGGTCTTGCGGATGTCGTAGAGGCTCGGCCGGTTCTGCCGGCCGATCAGGAGGAGGTCGCGAAAGCCCTCGTTGGTGACGAAGGCCGTCCGCCCGCCCAGGCGCTGGATGACGGCGTTGGTTGCCGTCGTCATGCCGTGCGCGACATAGCCGACATCGCCGCCGCCCCTGCCCTGCTCTGCCAGCGCGCGCAACAGGCCGCGCACCGTCCCCAATGCCCGGTTCTCCGGCGTCGTCGGCACCTTGGCGACGCTCACCCGCTTCGCCGCCTCGTCATAGGCAAGGCTGTCGGTAAACGTGCCGCCGACATCCGAGGCGACGCGCAGGCGCGCGGGAATCATTGCATCGGGCCGATATTCAGCAAGACTTCAAGCAGCGGGTGACGCGGCGACGCGAATGGATTGGTCACCGTGACACCGCGCCAGGTGAAGCCGTCCTGGAAATCTTCCGAAAGCAGAAGGCGACACTCATTTTCGGCCGCCGCCGCAAGCACGACAGCATCCCAAATCGGAATCTGATGGTCGGTCGCCAAGTCGGCCGCAGCGAGCATCACCGGCTCTGAGGTATCGAGCAGCGCGAAGCCGTCACGCCAACCCAAGATGATATCGCGCGCCGCCTGCCGTGGGCGGAAAGCGCGCCGCGTGAGCACATTGAACAGTTCGCCCAAAGCCTGGACCGGGATGGAGACCTCGCTATCTGGCAGTCCGGCGATCAGAGCCAGCGCCGTTTGTTGCATTGCAACGCCGTTCACCCCTTCTGCATAGGCCAGGATGTTTGTGTCGAGGGCGACTCTCACTTGTCATCCTCGTACAGCTCCTCCCGCGTCCACGGCCCGATGTCGATTGCCGGCTGCGATCGCAGTCGCGCCAAAAGCAGCTCGCGCGCCCTTTTTCTGACCGCATCTTCGCGGATCGGGACGATCCTAGCCACCGGCCGTCCGTGCGAGGTCACAACGTAGCTGTCGCCCTCACGCACCGAACGCAGCAACTGCGAGAAGCTACGGTTGGCTTGCGCTGCCGACACGACCTTGTCCATTGTTCGCCCGCTCCGCGCCTTAGTAGTGAAAGTAGTTATTTAAACTCTGCAACGCCGAAATTCAACGCCCCGTGCAATGCTTCCCGATGACATAGTGGATGTCGCCGAGAGAGGCGTCCATCTGGCCGACGTTTTCGCCGAGTTCGTGGCCGGTCAGGCAGCGCGCCATCGGTTCGCGCGCCCGCGTCATGTCCTCGAGGTTCTGCCGCAAGAGCCGGCACAGGCCGACGAAATCACCCTTCTGCAGGCTGTTCTCGCGCAGCCTGACGGCGTGGATGAGCTGGTCGGCCAGCGCCAGGTCGCGCCGGCATTGGGGCGTGTCGACGACGCCGGCCCACCCCCCCGACCCCGCCGCCAGCAAGACCACCGCACCGAGCAATCCGCACATCCGCGGCCTCCTTCTTGTGTATCATAGCGGAAACCGGCGCAGCGGAGGGGGCGATGAAGCTCGGGGTGGCGTTGCCGATCGTCGATATCGGCGGAGAACCGGGACCAATCCGCGATTTCGTCCAGGCGGCGGAGGCGATCGGCTACGAGGGGATCGCCGCCCCGGACCATGTGCTCGGCGCCAATGTCGCGAGCCGGCCGGGGTGGACGCAGGGTCGCGGCCGCTCCTCTGACCTCTACCACGACCCGTTCGTCCTCTTCGGCTTTCTCGCCGGCTGCACGAAGATCGCCGATTTTTCGACCCAGGTGCTGATCCTGCCGCAGCGCCAGACGGTGCTCGTTGCCAAGCAGGCCGCCTGCCTCGATGTGCTGTGCGAAGGCAGGTTCCGGCTCGGCATCGGGGTCGGCTGGAACGAGGTCGAGTTCACCGGGCTCAACGAGAATTTCCACAATCGCGGCCGCCGCTCGGAAGAGCAGGTCGAGGTGATGCAGGCGCTGTGGGCCGAGCCGCACGTCGTCGTCAAGGGACGCTGGCACACGATTGACGACGCCGGGATCAACCCGCGCCCCGCCGCCGGCCGCGTCCCTTTATGGTATGGCGGCCACGCTGAGGCGACGCTGCGGCGCGTCGTCAAGTGGGGCGACGGCTGGATGCCGCTCGCCTACGGCCCGGGCGAGGAGGCGCGCGCCGCGCTCGACAAATTGCGCCATATGGCCGAAGCGGCCGGCCGCGACCCGGCGACGATCGGCATCGACACCCGCGTCTCCGCCGCCGGCTCGGAGACCGAGTGGCGCGCCGACGTGCGGTTCTGGAAATCCTGCGGCGTCACCCACCTGACCCTCGCCAACTACTACCAGAGCAGCCACCTGCGCCGCATCGAAGGCCGCACCCTCGCCGACCATATCGCCGCGATGACCCGCTACCGCAACGCCGTCGCCGACCTCTTGTAGCCGCCCCGACTGTCGTCGCGGGAGCCGGTTCAGGCCGCGGTGCGCCTGAGGTCCGGCGATCGGCGGTAGGGAAGGTCGCTCGGGAAGAGCTGCACTTCCAGGGTGACGGCGCCGGGGAAGGCGCGCAGCCACCCTTCAGGCAGGTGGGCGATGCCATCGGTCCAGCGATGGGTGGCTTCGTCGTCGTGGAAGCCTCGGGCAAGCCCTTTGTGGCCGTGCCCGGCTTCGATCCGCAGGTCGTCGTCGGAGAGGACGAGGCGCTCGATCGGCACGCCGAGGCGGCGCAGGTCGCGCGCGCTGGCGTCGACTTCAGCCGGTGCGACGCTGCGCGAGGCGAGCGAGACGCACGCGCTGCAGGCCGGGACGAGGAAGCGGTAAAGTCGGTCCTCGACCGTCTCCGGCCGGACCACCGCGCCATCGACGACAAGGTGGAGATCGGGGTCGAGGTCGAGGGCGTGACCGAGCGCGGTGGCGCGCTCCAGCAGCGCCGCGCGGATCGCGTCGGTCTCCACCGCCTCCCATTCCAGCAGCGGCGCGCAATACTGCCAGTGCGGCCGGTCGTCGTCGGGGTAAAGTCGGGCGAAGTCGGCGGCGTTGTGGAATTTGCCCCGGTTGTCGCAGTCGATGTAGCTCTCGGCCGGGGCGCCATCGGCGATCAGGATGTCGTGCGTCTCCAGCTCGATGTGGAAGTATTCGACAAGGTCGGCCGCTGCTTCCTGGATGATCGTCGCACCGTTCAAGAGGTGCTCGGCGCGCACCAGCATCCCGCCGATAAAGAGCGCGTGGCCAGGCGACACCAGGAGGTCGCGCGCCGGCACCCCGTCGGCGAGCGCCCCTGTGGCGATGCGCACCGGCAGCACGGCCCGGTTGCCGGCGACAAACCGTCCGGCATAGGCGCGATGGCCGATCCACTTCACCGGCCGCGCCGCGCCCGACAGCGTCACCACGAGGTCGCCGATCGCCAGCTCCTCAACCGCTACCTCGCCGTCGGGCGTCAGGATCATCGTGCCACGGCAGTAGCACACCGGCGCCAGCTCGGTGCCGCCGCTGCCGTCGCTGCTCGTTGCGAAATCGAACCCGTCGATCGAGTCAAATTGCAGCGTCACGCTGCCGGCCGACCCGGTGACGGTGACCCGGTCGTTCACGGTGTCAAAATTGCTGATCGTCCCGTCGCTGCCGATCGCCGTCAGGTCGATCACTTCGGTCGTCTGGTCGAAACCGGAGATCGTCACCCCGAGCGTGCCCGAGGTGTTCGTCACCTGCAGCGTCGCATGGCCGCCGCTGCTGAACAGCACATCCTCGAAATTGGTCAACCCGAGACCGTTGTAGTTGACGGTCACGCCGGCGGCCACCGTGCCGAGCAGCTCGAGCGTGTCGCTGGCGCCGACCGCGGTGCTGCCGACGACCGTGCCGCTCAGGTCGTACCCGGCGCCGAGCGCCAACAAATTGCCACCGGTGCCGGCGAACAAGACCGCGGCGCCTTCCGAGTTGAGGATCGTGCCGTAATTGATGATCGTCGCACCGGCAGCACCGTAAGCGGCGACGCCATTGCGCCCCAAGATCAGCGCTCCCGCCGTGCCCGGAGCGCCGTTGGTCACGACGCCGCCGGCCGATAGCACGATACCGTTGCCGTTGAGGCCGGTAGGAAAGCCGAAGCTGTACACGCCGCCGAAGATGCTGCCGAGATTGAGGATCGTCCCGCCGCCCGACAGGTAGATCCCGGCGCCGCCCGCGCCGCCGCCGCCGAAGATGGAGCCGGAGCCAAAGGCGCCACCCGCACCACCGAAAACCAAGCCGAAATTGGTGAGGCTGCC
>DASYUS010000028.1:0-1682 GCA_036000945.1 Allostellaceae bacterium | reverse complement strand
GCGGACTGAACTTCATGTTGTTGATCTCGACGATCGTCGCCGCGGCCGCCGGCACCGCCTCGCCGGCGAGGGCGGCCGGCGATGCGGCGGCAAGCACAGTCGCGAGCAGCAGAATCTTCGACATTGGATTTGTCCTCGGTTCGAATTTCGGTTGAGACGCGCGCTCCCTGTCATGGCCGGGCCTGACCCGGTCAGTGGAAATCCCCGGGTCACGCCCGGGGATGATGGGGGCGTGGGCTAGGCGGTCAACGGGCTGTCGGTCAGCGCCGGCGCGCCGGCCTTGCCGCGGACGAAACTGACGTCGCGCAGCCCGAGATATTTACGCAGCTGGTCGGCCGGCACCGCCATCGGGCCGGGCGTCGGCGCGCTGCCGGGAGCCGGCTGCGGGAAGGCGGTCGAGGCCGCGGTGTGCAGCGTGACCTGGCCCTCGACCTTCTGGATGATCTGGTGGATGTGGCCGTTGAGCACGGTGACCGAGCCAAAGCGCTTCAGGTAGCCGAGTGCGCGCGGCCCGTCAGAGGTGCCCCAGCCCCAATCGGCGTAGACCGTCCACAGCGGCAGGTGCGCGAGCACGACGATCGGCGTGCTCGCCGTGCGGTGGGCGAGGTCCTTTTCGAGCCATTCGAGCTGCTCGTTGCCAAGTTCGGCGAGGCCGGCCGATTTGAAGCCGGCGTTGAAGTTGAAGACGTTGATCAGCGCGACGAAGTGGACACCGCCGGCGTCGAAGCTGTACCACCCGCGGCCCTGCGTTCCCTTGCCGTAGCGCTTGAGGTAGAGCTTGCCGTTATCGGCGTCGGCGACGTCGTGCTCGCCGGGGATGTAACGCACCGGCTTGATCACGCCTTTGATGATCTGGTCGGCGGCGTCGAACTCCTCCGGCTTCGACAGATGGGTGATGTCGCCGGTGTGCACGAGGAACGCCGGCTCTACCGGCATCGCCTTGATCTTGGCGATCGCCTCGCCGAGGGTCGCCGCCGGGTTGGGGTTCGCCGGCTGTTTGAAGCCGATATGGCTGTCGCTGATCTGCACGAAATTGAGGGCACCCTTCGAAGGTTCGGCGGCCTCCGCCTTGCCGACCAGCCCCAAGGTGCGCGGCACCCCGCCCGTCACCGTCCACAGCACCCCGGCGCCGGCCCAGCTCATGCATTTCAGTATGCTGCGCCGGTTGACATCGGCCCCGGTCGATTTTTCGCGATTGCTCTGCTCGGCCATTGCTCTCTCCATCGCCAGGATCGTCTGACGCCAGAGGAGACCGGCTGCGGCCGTGGTTTATTCGCCCTCGCAAGAAAAAATCGTACGGGCGTTCGGCGGCACGGCTGGCGCTGCATATTTTGCCGCGCCAAAAAATCGGTCGAGGCGCAGAATAAACCGCACCGCCGCGTGATCTGATGCTGCAGCGGTTCGGGGTGACGGGGTGACGTGCCGGGTTCATCGCGTGACGACTCGTTCGCTGCAGTCGTGCTGCCGCATCTCGATGACGCCTACAATTTGGCGCGCTGGCTGATGCGCGACGCGGCGGCGGCGGAGGACGTGGTGCAGGAGGCGGTGCTGCGCGCGCTGACCTATTTTTCAAGCTTCCGGGGCGCCAATCCGCGCGCCTGGCTGCTGCAGATCGTCCGCAATGCCGCCTATGCGTCGCAGCGCCTCGACCGCGGCGTGCAATTCGTGCCGCTGGGCGAACC
>DASYUS010000027.1:0-6840 GCA_036000945.1 Allostellaceae bacterium | reverse complement strand
TGCAGCGTGCGCTGCGCCCGCGCCCAGGCGGCGAGCCCAGGCGGTGCCATCGCCTCCTCGCGCGCCTCGCCGACCAGTGCGCGAAGACGCGCCACCAGCGGTTCGAGCGCCGCGGCCGTCTCCGCGTCGGCCAGCGCAAAGGCGTCGGTCGCAATGACGAGACGGGTCGGCAACGCGTCGGGGATCGCTTCGCCGAGCATGAGCGCCGAGACGCGGGCAAAAACCGCGGCGTCGCGCGCGAACCAGCCGGTGGTGTCCGATGTCGGCGCCTGCGCCATCATGCCGGTGAGATCGAGCCGCCCGTGCGTTGGGCGGATCCCGTAGATGCCGCAAAAGCTCGCGGGGACGCGCACCGAGCCGCCGGTGTCGGTGCCGAGCGCGGTATCGCATACCCCGGCGGCGACCGCAGCCGCCGAGCCGGCCGACGAGCCGCCTGGCACGCGGCCCGGCGCGCGCGGGTTGGTCGGAGTGCCCTCGAACGGGTTCTCGCCGAGAATGCCGAGCGAGACCTCGTCGGTGATCGTCTTGCCGATCAGGCTGGCGCCAGCGTCGAGCAGCGTCTGCACAGCCCAGGCATGGCGTGTCGGCACCGGGTGACTGCGCGGCCAATCGGGGTTGCCGCCGCCCGTCGGATGCCCGGCGACATCGAACAGGTCTTTGGCAGCGAAGGTAAGGCCCGCGAGCGCTCCGCCCGGCCGCCCCTCGATACGGAACTGCTGCCCGGGAACAAAGGCGCCGATATCGTCGCTCATCGCGCTATCCGCCGAACAATTCGCCGACCGCCTTGGCGACGACGGCGTTCGACAGAATGACCGGCAGATCGAGGGGGCTGAGCGCGGTGCGATGGCGCTCGGTGAAGCCGATGCAGTCGAGAAGGATCGCGGCGGCACCACGTGCTTTGAGTTCGGCGCCCGCCGCGCCCACCGCTTCCGGCGGGGCGGTATAAGGGCTGACCGCGGCGAAGATCGGCGGCCGGGGGAGCGCGCGCCATTTCTCACATTCGGACTCGATCTGCCCGGCGATCGGCACGATGATTCCGAGCTGGCGGCGCTCGACGAGCCCGGCGACCATGCCCGGAATGATGTGGTCGGGTTCGACCAGCCAGGCCTTTTGGCAGCCGAGGCCGTCGAAGGTGCCGGTGCACAGCAGGAGGATCACGCCACACCCCGCAGCCTCCAGAGCGGCAAGCCCGCGTTGCACACCCTCGCGCATGCGGCGCCGCGACAGCACGACTTCGCTGCCGTCGGCGAGCCGGGTGACCAGCACCGCCTCCCCGGGCTCTGGCCGGTAGCTTGCATCGATCTCGGCTCGCGACATTCCGTCGAGTACGCCGCAATGAAGACGGCGCACCTCGGCCGGCACATGGCGATCGATGATCGGGACAACATCAGGGCGCGGCGCCTGGCCGATCGTCAACGTGCCGAGGATCCGTTCGCGCATCGCCGTGCTCCGACCGCTTCCCACCACCCCATCTCGCCGCTCCGCGGCGCCAAACGCAACCGGCTTTTTGTTGCATCGTCGAAGCGTTCGCCTATCCTGTCCGACTGACGCGGGTGTAGCTCAATGGCAGAGCAGAAGCTTCCCAAGCTTACGACGAGGGTTCGATTCCCTTCATCCGCTCCAGTTTACCGATCGGGATTGCCGACCGGGTTTTTGGTGGCGAGTTCGAGGCGGGGTGGCGAGGGGGCCGAATGATCGCGGGCGCGCCGCGAGTCAAGCTGGGCAATGATGGTGTATCCGGTGCGAGATGAGTGAGGCGGTGACACGGTCGATCGTCGACTATCTGGCCCGCTCGCGCGATGCGGTGGCGGCGGCCATCGACGACCCGGCGTTTGTCGCGATGATCGCGGCGATCGCCGACCGGGTCGCCGCCGCCCTCGGCAGCGGGCACAAGGTGCTGCTCGCCGGCAATGGTGGCAGCGCAGCCGATGCGCAGCACCTCGCGGGCGAGCTGCTATCGCGGCTCTATTACGACCGCGCCCCGATGGCGGCGATCGCCTTGACCACGGACAGCTCGGTATTGACCGCGATCGGCAACGATTACGGGTACGACCGCGTGTTCGAGCGCCAGGTGCTCGGGCTTGGGTGCGCCGGCGATGTGCTGATCGTCATCTCCACCTCCGGGCGCTCGCCGAACATCCTCAAGGCGATCGCAGCAGGACGGGCCAACAAGCTGGTGGTGATCGGCTTTACCGGGCAAAGCGGCGGCGAGATGGCGACGCATTGCGATCTGTGCCTGCACGCGCCCTCGGATTCGACGCCGCTGATCCAGCAACTCCACATCACCGCCGGGCACATCGTCTGCGGGCTCGTCGAGGAGCGGCTTTTCCCGCGCGAACGCCTGCCGCGGGCGGTCGCTGCCGCCGGCTGATCGACCGCCCCGGCGGCTCCGTGCAGCGCGAGACAGGCGGCGGCCACCTTGGACCGCTGAGCGCGCGTCTCGTCGAACAGGGCGACGCGGCCCGCGATGCACGCAACTGGGCGCGTGCGGCACGATATTATCGGCAGGCGCTCGATCGCCAACCCGGGATCATGCCGATCTGGGTGCAATTGGGGCATGCGCTCAAGGAAGCAGATGATTATGCCGGCGCCGAGACGGCGTATCGGCAGGCGCTGGCACTGGATGCGGGCGCTGCGGACACGCATCTCCAGCTCGGTCATCTCCTCAAGCTCCGGCAGCGCCGCGGCGCGGCGATCGACGCCTACGCCGCTGCTGTCCGCTTGGACCCGGATCTCGTTGCGGCGCGCGAGGCGCTGCTCGCCGTGCTCGGCTACTCGCCCTCGGAGGTCGATCGCGCCCTGATGGCGGGCGCAGCCGGCGCCGTCGCGGTGCCGGGGCCCGCGACCGACGCGCATCGGCCCCTGACCCCAGCAGACCGTTATGGCGCATTGTTCGCCGATGCGAGCCGCAAGGCCGGCGCAGGCTACGACGTGATCTGGCTCGGTGTGATCGATTGGCATTATCGCATCCAGCGCCCGCAGCATCTGGCGGCCAATCTCGCCGATATGGGCGCACGCATCTTCTATGTTTCGCTCGCCTTCGAAGAGGCCGACGAGAAGGGCCGCTTCCGGATCATCGACATGCCGCATCCGGGCGTCTTCGAGATCCGGGTTCGCCTGTTGGGCGATCCGTTCGAGAGTGTGCACCGGGGTTTCAGCGAGGCCGCAGTCGGCGAGTTGCAGCTGGCGCTTGACGAGCTGATCGACGTGCTCGGCATTCGCTCGCCGGTCATACTGGCCGAGCATCCCGGCTGGCACGGGGTCGCCTGCGGCGTTGCCGGGGCGACGGTCGTTTATGATTGCCTCGATCTCGCCACCGGTTTCACCGACGCACCCAGGTCATTGGCTGTTGCGGAAGCAGCGATGCTCTCCAATGCTGACGTGGTTATCGTGGCGTCCCAGCCGCTGAGCGACCGTGTTGCGCCGCGGCGCTCAAACCTCGTCATCCGCAATGCGGCGGAGGTCGATTTCTTTGCCCGGGGCTGCACCGATCGGGTTGCGGGCGAACATCCTGTCATCGGCTATTTTGGAGCGATCGCCGACTGGTTCAACATCGCATGGATCGAAGCGTGTGCCGTGGCGCACCCGAATTGGAACTTCCGCTTGATCGGCCGGCCTGCCGGATGCGACATCTCGCGGGCGGCGCAACGGCCCAACGTCCGCTTTTATGACGAGAAGCCCTATCACGAGCTGCCGTTGCTGCTGCGGGACTTCGATGTCGCGATCATCCCGTTCAAAATCAACGAGCTGACGCGGTACACAAACCCGGTAAAGCTTTACGAATACATGGCGGCGGGCAAGCCTGTGGTCGCTTCCCGAATGCCGGAGGTGAGCGAGGCGACGGGCCTGGTGTACATCGCCGACGACGCCCATTCTTTCGCAGATCGCATAGCGCAGGCGCTTGCCGAGGACAGCCCGACACTGCGAGCGCAGAGGCAGGCCTGGGCGTCCGAGCACACCTGGTCGGGCCGCGCGCGTCAGCTGGCACAGGCAATCGATGCGAGCTTTCCGTTGGTGTCGGTCGTCATTCGCGGCGACGCCCTAGCGGAGCAAACGAACGCCTGCCTCTTCGCCGTGCGCAGCTGGAGCGACTATCCGAACCTGGAAATCATCGTGATCGCACAGACATCGGCCGGTGACGGCAGACTGCGCGAACTGCAACAGCGAGACAACCGGCTGCGCGTTATCCTCAGTCACCAAGAGCCGGGATCTGACGTTGCGGGCCAGGCGGCGCTGCGTGCGGCCAGCGGCGAATATGTCGTTCTGTTGAATGATGACATGTGCGTGACGCGCGGCTGGGTGCGCGACCTGATCCGTCCAATGCAGCTCGACCCGAAGATCGGGCTGACGGGCCCGATGACCAACAAAATCGGCGGCGAGGACAAGCCCAATTTCGCCTACCGTACGATGCCGGAGATGCGGGAGTGGGCCCGCCGTTTCGTGCGGTGCCGGATCCGCGGGACGTCCGAGGTCGAGGCCCTGGCGTTTTCCTGCGTTGCGATCCGCCGCAGCGTGTTGCAAGCAGTGGGTCTGACGGATGACGCTCCGGGTGGCGGCCGTCTCGATGATGAGGATCATTGCCGGCGGGTGAGGCAGGCGAATCACAAGCTGGTCATCGCCCACGACGTTTTCGTCCATCGCCGCGGCGTTGCCGCCGACGTGCAAATAGACCGGCCGGCTGCTGCGCGGTCCACACTGCCTGCGCCTGCCGAATCCCGTGGCGAGGTCGAGTGGTTGCCGCTGATGACGGTCGGGCCCGCCGGCGAGCGCAGCGACGCCGGCGTATCTGCGAAACCGGGCCAGGCCGGGCACCTCGTCTACGGCCCTTATGTGAGGCTGGGCGCCGGCGCCTATCGCGTGCGGATTCGCTGGATCGCCGGAAGGCCGCCGCCTAACCCTCGCCACGATCAGCCGGTCGCCGCGATCGAGGCGGTTTCCGGGGACGGCAATTCGTACTTAGCCCAGCGCCGATTGATGGCGGAGGAGTGTACTCGCCCGGAGCACGAGCTGCTATTTGGACTTGGCGAGAGTGAGCTCCGGCGGTCTGCGATCGAGGTGCGGATATGGACGAGCGGCGCGATGCCGTTGACGGTATCGTCGATCACCGTCGAGCGGATCTCCGGTCCTGCGAGGCCGGCCTGAGCCGGCGAAGAAACTCCGGAAATAACCGCGACGGAGCCTCAATGGCTTGACCCGGAATAGACCCGGTGGCGATCCGTTCTCGCTACGAACGGAGAGGCGCCGGCACAAGGCCAGATGCACCCCAGTCCGCATCTCGTTGGGTGACGTTTATCGGCAATCGGAGTGAGGGCGGAGCTGGTGAATCCGCAGTCTGATCCGCGCTTTGCCGCGTTCCGCGGAGCGCACGCGATAATCACCGGCGGCGTCGGCCTGATCGGCTCGGCGCTGGCGCGCCGGCTAGTCGGGCTCGGCACAGACGTGTTGCTGGTGGACAGCATGGTGCCCGAGGCCGGCGGCAACTTCGCCAGCATCGCCGACATCGGCGACCGCGTGCGGCTCAACATTGCCGATATCCGGGACACGGCGGCATTGCGTCACCTGCTCCAAGGACAGGATTTTCTGTTCGACATCGCCGGTCAGACCAGTCATCTCGATTCGATGAATGCGCCGGAGCACGACCTGGCGGTGAATTGCACGGCGCAATTGCAGCTGCTGGAATTATGCCGCGCGGTGGTGCCCGGGATCCGGATCGTTCATGCCGGAACCCGTCAGATCTACGGCCGGCCGCGCTATCTGCCGGTCGACGAGGAGCACAAGCTGCGCCCGGCCGACGTCAACGGCGTCAACAAGATGGCGGGCGAGGCCTATCACCTGTTGTTTCACGATGTCTATGGCATCGACACGCGCTCGCTGCGGCTGACGAATGTCTATGGGCCGGGGATGCGGATCAAAGATGCGCGGCAGAATTTTCTCGGGATCTGGCTGCGCCGCACGCTCGAAGGCGAAGCCTTCGAGGTGTGGGGTGGCGAGCAGCGTCGCGAGCTGCTCTACGTCGATGACGCCGTCGAGGCATTCTTGTTCGCCGCGCTCAGTCGCGAGACCGCGGGCCTTGCGCTCAACGTCGGGGGCCAGGCTCCCTATTCGCTGCTTGCGCTCGCCGAGGCGCTGATCCGGGCGAATGGCGGCGGCACCTTCGAGCGTCGCGAATTCCCGGTCGAGCGCAAGGCGATCGACATCGGCGATTTTGTCACCGACGACCGACGGTTCCGGGCGCTGACCGGGTGGGCCCCCGAGATCGCCCTGGATGACGGTCTCAAGCGTTCGCTCGACTTTTTCCGCCGCCATCTGGCGAGCTACATCTGAAGCGCGATGACCGATTTTCCAATTCCGCAGACCGATCCGCGCGCCGGCTACCTCGAGCAGCGGGAAGCGATCGATGCCGCAATCGCCAGGGTGCTCGCCGGCGGCCAATACATCCTGGGCAGTGAGGTCGCGTCGTTCGAGGAGGGCTTTGCCAGCTGGCTCGGCATCGCCCACGCGGTCGGCACCGGCAGCGGCACCGACGCGATCGAGTTGGCGTTGCGCGCCTGTGGCATCGGGAACGGCGACCTGGTGTACACGGTGTCGCATACCGCGGTCGCAACCGTCGCGGCGATCGAGCGCGCCGGGGCGGTCCCGGTGCTGGTCGATATCGAGCCCGGCGGCTTCACGATGGATCCGGCGGCATTGGAGGTGGCGTTGAGCGGCCCGCCGCGGGGCCGGCCGGCCGCGATCCTCCCGGTGCACCTCTACGGCGAGCCGGCCGATCTTGCGCCGATCCTCGGGTTGGCGCGGCGCTACCGCCTGCGCGTCATCGAAGATTGTGCGCAAAGCCACGGC
>DASYUS010000026.1:0-4458 GCA_036000945.1 Allostellaceae bacterium | reverse complement strand
GTCGCCGGCAAATGCCGGCGACGCGTCTCGAACGACGTACGGCCGGCATGCAGCCGGCAAACCGAGACACTACCGTCGCCTCCTCCCCGCTTTGCGGGAGAGGAGGCGATCCGCGCCGCCCTTATTCCGCGGCGGCGCGGATCGGGGTCTGCGCCTCTTTCAGCACCGCTGCGGCTTCCTTCGCGACCACCGTGCCCTCGAAGAAGCGCGGGTTCTGCGTGCCCCACAGCCTGACCGCGTTGGTGAAGGTGAAGTCGCGGAAATTGTCGTCGGTGAGGAACCCGTCCTCGACCAGCTCATACGCTTCCGCCAGCGGCTCGCGCATGTCGATCACGTCGAAATGGCCGATGTCGGAGCTGTAGAAGGCGTTGAGCTGCGCGCCGAACGGGGTTCCCCCACTGAATGCCGTCGCATTCATCCGGTCGTCCGCCTCGCAGCCGAAGTAGTAGGGCTTGGCATAGAGATCGACCCAGTCCTCCTTGCGGGTGATCTTGCAGGCGGCGAAGTCGTCGAGATTGTCGATCCCGCCGGTCATCTGCAGCTCCGGGTCGGGCCAGCCGTCGCGCTCGCGCAATGCCGCGGCGTGCTCGGCATAGCCGTATTTCTCGACGAGGCTCATCAGCAGGGCGCGGTCGAGCTTTTCCGGCTTCATGTTTTCGAGCGCCTTGATATTGCGCCGCTCCCAATGCTCGATCAGATCGCCGAACAACTGGGCGCCCCAGCCGACGCCGCCCTCGAGGAAGGCGAAGCGCAGCTCGGGGAAGCGCCGCGTCACCCCGCCGAGGAAGATGCCCTTGGCGGCGGCATGGCCAGCATCGGCGAAGTGGCCGATATGGTTGTAGGTGAAGTTGGTCGGCGAGTTGCGCAGCGCCTGGTTGCTGCCGGTCGAGTGGAAGGTTGGCGCGATCTTGACCTCGCGGCACTTCTCCCAGACCGGGTCGTAATCATAGAGGCTGTCGATGCCGAACACCTCGTACCAGACCGCGAGGCGGTTGCTGTCCGCGTCGTTGGCCGCCACCGAGGGAACCTTGCGCGGCACCGCGCTGCCGAACATGCCGACCTTCGAGCCGAGCTCCCGGGTGACGAAGTCGAGTTCGGCGATTGCCTCGTCCGGCGTGTGCATCGGGATGATCGCGGCCGGGGTCATCCGGTCGCCGAAATCCTTGAAATAGCCGGCCGAGACGATGTTGTAGGCGCGGATCACGGCCCGTCTGGTCTCGTCGTCGACGATGCGCGGCAGGCGCAGCCCGGCGGTCGGATAGATGATCGCGAAATCGGAGCCGATCTCGTCGAGCCGCTCATAGAGTAGGTGCGGCAGCATCGCGGTGGCGCGGTCGAGTGTGTTGCCAGTCTGCCGCGTCCAGAAGCCCGGCATGGCGAGCCGGCGGCGCCGCCGCTCCTCGACGCTCAGCACCAGCGCATCGCGCGTCGCCCCCATCGCGGCGAGGAAGCCGTCCGCCGCCTTGTCGCCGCCGACCTTGCGCATCTGCTCGGCGAATACCGGGTCGTATTCGACCCAGTGCCCGTCGCCGTCGATGACCGGGTGCTTGAGCTTGGCGCGAATTTCGGACGGGGTGAGGTGGGCGTGACCACTCATGGATCGATTCCTCCGCAATGTTGGGCTACCGGCGTCTGCGCAGAGTCTCGGCGCTACCGGCCGGTCGCTGATGGCAACCGCCGGCCGGTCGCGCCGATTGAGCGCCAGCTTGCACCGACGATGCCGCCCGCGGCAATCGATTTCGTGAACGTCGTTCAAAATGTCGCTCACTGTGTGCGGTACAGAAGCCGAGTGGCGCTTTGGCCGGCGACGCCCCGGTTTGCCGCTTTCGCAGAAGGGTCGATTATGAGAGCGTTGCGGGAGATTTTCCGGCAGGCGGCGCGATGACGTATCCGACCCATCTGATCCCCACCACCGTCGTCGGCAGCTATCCGCAGCCCGATTGGCTGGTCGACCGCGCCCGCCTCGAAGGACACGGCGTGCCGCGGGTCCATGCCGAGGACATCTGGCGCATCCCGCAACCCTACCGCCGGGAGGCGCAGGACGATGCGACGATCGTCGCGATCCGCGAGATGGAGGAGATCGGCATCGACATCGTCAGCGACGGCGAAATGCGGCGCGAGAGCTATTCCAACTATTTCGGCCTCTCGGTGGACGGGCTCGACACGGTCAACATCGGCTCGGTCGTGGGCGCCAACGGCCGCGCCACGCCGGTGGCGCGGGTCGTCGGCAAGATCCGCCGCAACCGCGCGGTCGAGGTGCGCGACGCCGAGTTTCTGGTGGCCCACGCGACGCACGCGACCAAGATCACCGTGCCCGGGCCGTTCACGCTGTCGCAGCAGGTGCAGAACGAGTTTTATGCCGACGAGGCCGAGCTGGCGATGGACTACGCCGTGGCGATCAACGAGGAGCTGCGTCAGCTGAAAGCGACCGGCGTCGATGTCGTACAGCTCGACGAGCCTTGGGTCAGGGCCGCGCCCGACAAGGCGGCGCGCTACGGCATCGCGGCGATGAACCGGGCGCTCGACGGCATCGCCGGGCCGAGCGTCATCCACATCTGCCTCGGCTACGGTCACCTGGTGCGCAACAAGCCCGCGGGTTACGCCTTCCTGCCGCAGCTCGCCGGCTCGGCGGCGACGCAGGTCTCGCTGGAGGCGGCGCAGCCGCGGCTCGACCTCGGCGTGCTGCAAGACCTGTCGCAAAAGACGATCCTGCTGGGCGTCCTCGACCTCGGCGACCCCTCGGTCGAGACGGCCGAAACGGTCGCCGCACGGCTGCGCGAAGGCCTCAAACACGTCGCCGCCGACCGCCTCGTCGCCGCCCCCGATTGCGGGATGAAATACCTGCCGCGCGAGCGCGCCTTCGGCAAATTGCGGGCGCTCGCCGAGGGTGCCGCGATCGTTCGCCGCGAGCTCGCCGGGTAGAGGTCCATCCTCATTGCGCGAAAATGATCCGCGGCGGCGGCGACAACAGATCGCGCCGGTAATCGAAGACGATCCAGCAATGGTGATGCTGGCCGCTGTTGGTCAACGCGCCGTGATCGAACCATTGGATGCGCCGGGTCAGCGTGATCACGCGATCGAGCGGTCCCGAGGAGATCAGCTCCGCGGCCCGCTTCCCGGCAATCCACTGAAAGCGGACGAGCAGCGCCAGCTGACCGTTGGCCTTTGCCGTCAGGTCGATTGCGTGGCGCACGAAGCGCAGCATCGAGAGCGAAACGTTGGTCGTGCGTCGCGCCGGGCCGCCGTCACCATAGGGCGGGTTGGTGACGAGCGTACGGCAGCCGGGCGGAAACTCGCTGCAGGCGAAGAAATCGACCCCGGCGCAGCCGAAGCCGTGATCGCCAAGATCGGTCGCGACGACGCGTCGCCCCGTGCTTTCGATGACCCGGGCCATCTCGCCGTTGCCGCAGCACGGCTCCCACACAGGCCCGGCAAAATCGGTGTGGCGCAAGAGGCAGCGGGTCACCCATTCCGGGGTCGCGTAGAAATCCTCGGCCCGCCTTGTGTAGCCCGAGATGTGGATCGGTCGGATGTCGGCCATCGCGCGATCCTATCGCGGCCCGGCAAAATCGCGCCATATCCCGCGCGAATCGCGCGGGGTGCGGCGGCGCTTCCCCTGGCACGTCCTGGGGTTTATCGTGATGCGAACCGGGAGGGTATGCGGCATGAGAACGATCGCCGCCATGGCTGTGGCCATCACTTGCATGATCGGCGCTGCCGCCGGCATCCCGACGGTGCGCGCCGAGACCGTCGATCTGCTGCTCGTCCTCGCCGCCGATGTGTCGCGCAGCATCGACGAGCGCGAATTCGAACTGCAGCGCAAAGGCTATGCGGTGGCGATCACCGACCCGCAGGTGCTGCGCGCCATCGTCGGCGGAGCGCATCACGCGATTGCGATCACCTTTGTCGAATGGTCGGGCGCGGCCGACCAGAATGTCGTCATCGACTGGACAGTGGTACGCGACGAAGAGGGTGCCGGCGGCATCGCTGCGGCCATGCTTGCCGCGCCACGCTCGTTCATTGGCCGTACCTCGATCAGCGCGGCGATCGATTTCGCAATGGAACGCCTTGCCGCCGCGCCGGCATCGAGCGACAAGCGAATCATCGACATCTCGGGCGACGGCACCAACAATGCCGGCCGCGCCGTCACCGAAGCGCGCGATGACGCGGTCGCCGCCGGCGTCACGATCAACGGCCTGGCGATCATCAACACCCAGGCCAACCCGGGTTATGCCTTTCACACCCAGCCGCCGGGCGGGCTGCCCAAATATTTTGAGGAGAACGTGATCGGAGGACCCGGCGCCTTTATGTTGCACGTCGACAATTTCGAGAGCTTCGCCGCGGCCATCACCCGCAAGCTGGTCACCGAAATCGCCGCCGCATCGGCCCCGCCGCAAACCGCCGCGCTGCCGTAGCTCCGTTTCCTTCAGGTTGGATCGGTCTACCGCGGCGCGGCGG